>CAYQCZ010000582.1:0-2824 GCA_964415955.1 uncultured Verrucomicrobiota bacterium
CAGCGGCTCCTTAGATTGCGTCGCCTCCGTTTGTAAGCGAACTAATCACTCAACACACTAGTGGACCCTGCCCCCGGTAACATTTTGCCGTGAGTCAACACGCACGGTTCCAAACTGGTCTATCAGTGTCTGCCTGCTACTGTTGCCGCCGCATGGCCAACCGCTATTACGCCGCCGATGAGCAACGTGCCTCGAAGGTCAACGACCTCTTTGGCTCCATCGCGCCGCGTTACGATCTGATCAATGACCTCCAGAGCCTGGGCATGCACCGCCTTTGGAAGCGGCGTCTGGTCCGCATGACTGGATTGAAGGCTGGCCAGCGTGCTTTGGACCTCTGCTGCGGCACGGGCGATGTCGCCTTTGCCCTGGCAGCCAGCGGTGCCGGGGTGACAGGACTGGACTTCAGCAGTGCCATGCTGGATGTGGCCCGGAAAAGGTCTGCGCAAGCCGCCCAAGGCGCGCCCTCGTCGTCAAACCAGCCGGAATTCATCCAGGGCGACGCCATGAAGACGCCCTTTCCGGATGGGCACTTTGATGTCGTGACCATCAGCTATGGTTTGAGGAATCTGGCGGATTTCGAGGCGGGCTTGCGGGAGATGCACCGTGTGACCAGGCCTGGTGGGCGACTGCTGGTGCTGGATTTCGGCCTGCCGGACAACGCGCTTTGGCGGGCGTGTTACCTCGCCTATTTGCGGCTTTGTGTGCCGTTGTTCGGATTGATTTTCGCAGGCAACGCTTCCGCCTACGCCTACATCCTTGAATCGCTGAAACATTATCCCGCACAGCGTGGCGTGGCGGACATGATGACGCGGCTTGGCTGCAACAATGTCCGCATCGTCAACCTCCTCGGCGGAGTGATGGGCATCAACTCCGCAGAAAAATAAGGCGGCCCTTGCCGGTCTCCACGGCGCTCAGGCCGCCGCTGCGCGACGAATCTGTTCCAGCTTCCAGCGTCCGAACCACAGCATGAAAAGCGCCGCACTCCATGTGATGCCGAAGATACCCCACCAGATGCCGCGCAATTCCCAGCCCAGTTGGAAGGCCAGCAGCCAGAACACCGCGCACGGTGCCACGATCTGCCGGTAAAGCCCCACCCACAACGCGTAGATCGGCTTCTTCAATCCCTGCAGCATGAACACGGTCTGGAACAGGATCACGTAACTGCCCATGGTGATCGCCGCCACCCGCAGGTAGTCCGCGCCAATGCGTGCCACTGCCGTATCATCGGTGAACCATCCCATCATCGGCCTGCCTGCGAAGAACACCACCACACCCGCCACCGCCATCATCATCAGCCCGTATTTCAGGCAGTCCGCACGCGCCTCCACGATGCGGTCAAAACGCCTGGCCCCGTTGTTCTGGCCGGTGATCGACAGCACGGCAATGTTCAAACCAATGGTGGGCAGCAGGAAAATCTGTTCGATGCGCGTCGCAATGCCATACGCCGCCACGCCCTCCTTGCTGAACCGCCCGATGAACCACGTGATCACAAAGATGCCCAGCGCCACGGTCATCATGTTCAGGCTGGCGGGCAGTCCCTGCACGGCGATGTCCCGGAACATCCCCTTGTCCGGCTTGAGCCATTCCCACCGCCAGCCGCGCCAGATGCGCGTGTGCCGCACCTTGTGCAGCATGTAGGCCATGCCGCCGACCTGGATCAGCACCGTCGCCAGTGCGATGCCTTTCAAGCCCATCGCCGGCAGGCCCAGTCCGCCCAGCATGAACCACGGGTCCAGCACGCAGTTCAACAGCGAGCCTGCGATCAGCATGTTCCGGAAGGTCGTCGTGTCGCCCAGCGCGTTCAATGTTCCGTTCAGGATCGACCGCAGCAGGAAGAACACCGTGCCCAGCACGATCACGTTCATGTAATCGAGCGACAGTGCGAGGTAGCGTTCCTCCGCGCCCAGCGACCTGAAGAGAAACGGCGCGCTCCACAAACCCGCAGCCGTCAGCACGATGGAAAACAACACGCCGAAAGACACCGCCTGCAAGGTGTAATGATGTGCCGATTCCGGGCGGCCTTCGCCCAGCGCGTTTGAAATCAACGCCGTCGCGCCCTGTGAAATGCCCGATCCCAGGGCGATGATGATGAAGTAAATGGGAAAGGACGCCGCCATGGCCGCCAGTGCATCCGTGGAATCCATCCCGGCATACAACGTGTCCACGATGTTGAACAGCGTGTCGAAGAAGAAGCCTACGCTGGCGGGCACGGCGATGTGCCGGATCAACTGCGGGATGGGATCCTTGACCAGATCCATGTCAGTCCTTGCGGGACAAACCACGTGCATGCAGCGTCAGCATGCGCGGAGAATAGAAGCCGATGGTGAAAGCACAAGCCGGGGAACGGACAGGACAGAATTCACGGGAGGGACCAACTCCGCGAGTCCGACACAATAATCGTCATCGTTGTCGTTCTCATCCTCGTTCACGAACTCAAAACCGACTGGACAGGATTTGCAGGATACAGGCGGTGGCTTCCCTCCCAGAGTGCGCTCCAGTGACGCTCCAAATGCTGGACTTGCCAGCATCACGCAAATTCCCTATGACATCTTGCCATGAGGAAGCAGAGGTATTCTTCAATCAGCCGGACCAAGACCTGGCCCAAATCCGTTCTTCTGGCCGGGAGGTGCTCATGAAGTCACTTGCCAAGGTTCAAGTGGTCCGCTTCAGGCTTTCCGCCTGGATTTTGACCATTCTCTCAGTGTTTTGGACCGCTGTTTCGGTTCCCGCCATTGGCTGGTTCCATTCCGTTGTTGATGGGAGCATGGCAGGTCCGATGGAGTGGCTGTGTCTATTCTTGATCGTTGTTCACGTGCTGCTGGTG
>CAYQCZ010000583.1:0-2824 GCA_964415955.1 uncultured Verrucomicrobiota bacterium
CGGGCATCCGGTTCAGCGAGGCTGTCCCCGCGTTGGCGGGCGTGGCCGACAAGTGCTCCATCGTCCGCTCGATCTGCCACAAGGATCCCAACCACGGCGGCGGCAACCATTACATGATGACCGGCGCGCCCACGCCCGTGCCGGTGGCCTGTGGCGCGTTCGTCACATTTCATCCCTCCTTCGGCTCCACGGTCTCGTATCATCGCGGCGTGCGCAACGGCCTGCCCGCCTACATGGCGCTGCCGCAGGTGTCACGCAGCGGCGGCCCCAACTTCCTCGGCGGTCAACACGCGCCGTTCGTCATTGGCGGCAACCCGGACAGCAAGGGCTTCCAGGTGCGCGACGTGGTCCTGCCTGCCGACATCAGCGAATCACGCGGCATGAGCCGCCAGGCATTGAGGCAATCCTTGGACCGGCTGGCGCGCATCACGGACAAGGCCGCCGAAGACCCGACCGTGACCTTTGACAAGTTTTACGAACAGGGCATCAACCTGGTCGCATCCCCGGAGGCACAGGCGGCTTTCGACATTTCCAAGGAACCCGACAAGCTGCGCGAACGCTACGGACGGAACGACTTCGCCCAGCGCCTGCTGCTGGCCCGACGATTGGTGGAAGTGGGCGTTTCCTTTGTGACGGTCTATTACGGCGGCTGGGATCATCACGAGGGCATCTTCAAGACGCTCAAGGGCGATTTCATGAAGAAGTTCGACCAGGGACTGGCGGCCTTGATTGAAGACCTCGATGAGCGCGGCCTGATGGATAACACCATGGTCGTCGCGCTGGGAGAATTTGGAAGGACTCCCAAGGTGAATGACCGCGGCGGTCGCGATCACTGGCCGCATGCAATGTCCGTGCTGGCCGCAGGCGCAGGCATACCGCGCGGGCAGATCGTCGGGGCCACGGACGTCAAGGGTTACAACGCCTCTGAAAATGTCTGTTCGCCGGAGGACTTTGCGGCATCGCTCTACACCAAGATGGGCATCAACCCGCAGGAAGTGCTCTACACCAACACCGGACGCCCGGTGCAACTGGTCAACGGTGGCAAGCCCATCAAGGAACTGTTCGCCTGAGTCATCCGCGTGCGCTTCACCTTCAGCCTCCTTCTGCTGTCCATCATCGCCGCCACCGCGGCACCGCCGACGCTGGATCATCTTTACCCCGCAGGCGGACAGCAAGGAACCACCGTCACTGTAACGGCCATCGGCAAGACGGACCCATGGCCCGCGCAGGTCTGGACAGACACGCCCGGACTGGTGTTCAAGCCTGACAAGGACAAGGGCAAGTATCTGGTCGAGGTCGCAAAAGACGCACCGGCGGGCCCGCATCTGGTGCGGCTCTACAATGACGAAGGCGCCTCCACGGTGCGTTTCTTCATCGTCAGCCAGATGCGCGAGGACATGGACAAGGAACCAAATGACGAATTTGCCAATCCACAGGCGGTGCCATCGCTGCCCGTGGTCGTGAACGGGCGGCTTGATCGCGGCGGCGATGTGGATTCCTACGCGGTGAAGCTGGCCAGGGGACAGACGTTGATTGCCTCGGTGGATGCCTACCGGCTCGCTTCCACGACGGACGCGCTCATGCGCATTGTGGACACCAACGGCGTGGTCTTCGCCTTCAACCATGACGGCAGGAGTTTCGATCCGTTCATGGCGTTCGAAGCCCCGCAAAGCGGCGATTATGTCATCCAGGTGATGGGCTTCCCCTACCCTGCCACCGCCTCGGAGAATCTGGGCGGCGGGTCCGGTTACATCTACCGGCTCACGCTCACCACGAACGGATGGCTCGGACACGCCTTTCCACCCGTGGTTTCCGACAAGGAAAAACACCCGGTCTCATTGTTCGGATGGAACCTGGGCGGCAAAGGTGACATGACTGAGGAGAATCTCGCATTGCCCGCACTTCCAACGCCCGGCACTACGGTCGCCATGAAAAGTCCAAACGCTGGCAACACCCTCTCGCTGCCGGTGACCACCTTTCCGCTGGTCCTGGAAAGCGAACCGAATGACTCCCGTGAGCAAGCCGGAAAGGCCGCCGTTCCAGCAAGCGTCTGCGGAAGGATTCAGGGCGTGGGTGATGTGGATTACGTGTCTTTCCAGGCCAGGAAAGGCGACAAGCTCTCGTTGCAGGTGCAGTCTGCTTCAATGGGTTTTCCACTGGATGCATGGCTGAAAATCGAGGACGACAACGGCAAGGAACTGGCGAAGGCCGATGACGGCCGTGACACCCCGGACCCCGTCCTGAACTGGACTGCGCCGGCGGACGGGCGCTTCTTCGCCGTGGTTGGGAGCACGCTCCGCAAGGGCGGCCCGGACTGCATCTACCATCTGGAAATGTCACTGCAGACGCCGCTCATCGAGATCACCGCCGTCGCCAATGCCTTCAACCTCACTGCCGGCCAGACCAATGATTTCAAATTGAACGTCCGCCGTAAAAACGGTCATTCGGCCAGGGTCGCGATCGCGGCGAAGCATCTGCCCCCCGGCGTCAGCGCCTTGCCGCTGGAGGCCCCGTCCAAGGACGGTGAGGTGTCTCTCAAACTGGTGGCGGCCCCCGATGCCGGCCCCGTGGGCGTTCCATTTGAGATTGTCTTCAGTGAGGATGGGGGCGCCGAAAAAAACGTGTGGCATGAACTGACCAGCCGCAGCCTGAACAACGGCGTTCCCCAGGGCTACAACACGCTGGTCATTGAACAAATCCACCAGTATTGGCTTGGCGTTGTGGCGGCGAAGGCGGCGCAGAAAAAATGATCCGGATGCCCGGCTGCTGAGAGCCTGTCTGAAAATGACAAGGAGCGCTGTTTTCGAGGAAAGGTGCGGATGGC
>CAYQCZ010000584.1:0-2817 GCA_964415955.1 uncultured Verrucomicrobiota bacterium
GTAGTAATCCTCCGTCGGCATCGGGTCGAATTTGTGATGGTGGCAGCGCGCGCAGTTGACCGTGAGACCGAGGAAGGCGCTTCCCGTCGCCGTGATCACGTCGTCAAGCGTGGCGGCACGGATGTTTGCAGCCGCGACCGGGTCCTTGTTCCCCACGTCGTCATACGGTCCGGCGACAAGAAACGCACTGCCGATTTCGATGTCCGGTTGATCCTTCCCGATCACATCGCCCGCGAGGTGCTCGACGATGAACTGGTTGAAGGGCTTGTCCTCGTTGAACGAGCGGATCACCCAGTCGCGCCACGGCCAGAGGTCATCAATGATGAAGTTGCGCTCAAAACCATTGCTTTCACCGAAGCGCGTGACGTCGAGCCAGTGGCGGCCCCACCGCTCCCCGTAACGCGGCGACGCGAGCAGACGATCCACGAGCGCCTCGACAGCCTTGCACCGGTCCTTGCGATACTCGGCGGTGAACACCTCGACCTCGTCTGCTGTTGGCGGCAGGCCGTGCAGGTCGTAGGTCATGCGGCGGATCAACGAGCGGGCGTCGGCGGGCGAACTCAGCGCGAGTTTTCTTTCCGCAAGTTTCCCACGGATGAAGCCGTCGATGTCCGAATGCGCGAACTTTGTTTTGAGCGGCTGCAACGACCACCATGACTTGTCGCCGCGCGTGGCTTCGAGCTTCACGCCGTCACGCGGATCGGGCGCGCCGAGCTTCACCCACGTCACCAGATCGGCAATCACCGCGTCGGGCAGCTTCGGTTTCTTCGGGGGCATTTCCATATCCTCGACCTCGTGCCGCACGGACTGGATGAGCAGACTTTGCTCCGGCTTGCCGGGAACGATGATTGGCTTCCCTGAATCGCCGCCTTTCTGCCAGCCCGCCTTGGAATCGAGGTAAAGGTTGCCCTTGAGCTTCTTCGCCTCCGCGCTGTGGCACTCGTAACAATGCTCGATCAGCACCGGACGAACCTTCTGCTCGAAGAACGCCACGTCGGCTTGAGTCGCGGAGCTAGCTGCCGAAGCCCCGTTCGTCAAAACGAAGGGCGAAAGCAACCAAGCAAGAAGGATGAGGAATCGCGCAATCATGGAGTAATGGATTCAAGGTCTTGTCCGCAGCATCTTGGCGCCAGTGGCCTGGCGGCGGGCTTCGAGGCGGTCGCGAAGTTCTTTGACGCGGTCGGGATGCTGTGCGGCGAGATTGGTCTTCTCACCGGGATCAGTGGTGAGGTCGAAGAGCTCAATGCTGTCGTTTTCCATCCAGTGGATGAGCTTCCAATCGCCCACGCGGACGCTGCTGCACGGGCCGCTGCCGGTGTTCCCATAATGCGGAAAATGCCAGAAGAGCGTGTCATGCACAGGCTGGGTGCCGCCCTTGAGCAGCTTGGCGAAACTATTGCCATCGAGGTGCAGGTCCGGCCGGGCAGGCAGACCGCAGAGGTCGAGCACGGTGGGCGCGAGATCGGTGGTAACGATGGGTTGCTCGCAGGCGCTGCCCTTTGCCGTGACGGCGGGCAATCTCACGATCCAGGGCACGCGCACGCCGCCCTCATAAAGCCAGCCTTTGCCAGAGCGCAGCGGGGCGTTGCTGGTGACGGGACGCTGGCCTTGGTTGTGCTGATTCAGGCCGCCGTTGTCGCTGGTGAAAATGACGAGGGTGTTGTCCGTCAAGCCCTGCTTGTCCAGCGCATCAAGGAGGCGGCCGACGTTGGTATCCATCGTCTCGACCATGGCAGCGTAGGTGGCATTGCACTGGCGGAGGAGCTGGTCGCGGTGTTCCGAGCCATGGGCGGGATCGCCTTCGGCCACGCGCTTGGCTTTGTCGGGCGAGGGCAGGCTGAGGGCTTTGGCTTTGGCCTGGTATTTGGCGATCAGTTCCGGCTTGGCCTCGATGGGCGTGTGGACATCGTAGAAAGGCAGGTAGAGGAAAAAGGGCTTGGCCGCGTCGCGCTGCTGGATGAGGCGGAGCGCCTCGGTCGTGAGCCGGTCGCAGAGGTGCTCGCCTTCTTTGCCGCCCTCGAACAAATCCGGGACGGGACTGCCGTGATACTTGGCTGCGGCCTTTGAATTGCCATGACCGTAGGGCCAGAAAAAGCTGGCGGGCGCGCCGCTGTGGTTGCCGGCGATGTTGACGTCGAAGCCCTGCTGCTGCGGGAGAAATCCGTCATGGCCGAGATGCCATTTTCCGACGTGCCAGGTGGCATAGCCATGCTCGCGAAGGATCTCGGCCAGCGTGACTTCATTGAGCGGAAGTTCTTTGCGGATCTCAGCGGGCAGGAAGCGGCCTTTCTTGCTGTTGCTGGGGATGTAATCGGTGATTTGCAGCCGTGCCGGATCGCGGCCCGTGAGCAGCGCGGCGCGCGTGGGCGAGCAGTAAGGATGCGCGGCATACCCCTGCGTGAAACGCATGCCCTGCGCGGCGAGGCGGTCGAGGTGCGGTGTCTCATGAAAGGTGCTGCCGTAACACGCCAGGTCCGCCCAGCCGAGATCATCGGCGAGGATGACAAGGACATTCGGGCGCTGCGTTCCAAACAACGCAAGCGGAACCAGCAACGCAGTGAGCAGCAACAGAAGGGGCTTTTTCATGCGAGGATTTCCTTCAGCACGTGCCCGTGCACATCCGTGAGGCGGCGAGCGAAGCCGTTGTTGTAGAAGCTGAGTTTTTCGTGATTGAGGCCGAGCAGGTGCAACGCGGTGGCGTGGAGGTCGTAGCAGTAGGCGGGATTCTCGGCAGCTTTGAAGCCAAGGTCGTCGGTGTTTCCGTAGGCGCTGCCTCCTTGGATGCCGCCACCGGCCATCCATGCGGTAAAGGCACCG
>CAYQCZ010000585.1:0-2813 GCA_964415955.1 uncultured Verrucomicrobiota bacterium
TGTTTTACGTGCAGCATCAGTTCGAGGTAGTTTACTGGAAACGCCAGGACGAATGGGACTACCTCACGGCGGCGATGCAAGGCAGTTCATTCTACAAATTGCCGCGGATTCTCCAATGGTTCTCCGGCAACATCGGATTCCACCACATTCACCACTTGAGCCCGCGAATTCCCAATTACAACCTGGCGCGATGCCACCAGGCGGAGCCCCTGTTTCAAAAGGTGCCGGCGGTCACCCTGTTCGCCAGCCTGAAAGCTTTCACATTCCGCCTCTGGGACGAGGAGCGGCATCGTCTGGTTGGTTTCGCACATCTCCGAAACCTCCGGATGCCCCCCTGTCCTGTCCCCCGCCAGCCAGGATGACCCTACGATGACAGCCACACGACCAATGAGGCGCTTACAACGAGGCTTTTATCAAACCATGACCCATGGATAGACCTGCGCCTGATGGAGACGCGGCATTTCCATCCGCCGGCACCTGCCTTGGGGCCGGGCGGGGCTGTGGAATCTGGATGCGAGAGCCGGCCGATGAAGCAAGGCCCACCACAGCGCATGCAATTCGTTTGCGTTCCATTTCCAAAACACCTCCGGATGTTCGCGCCATATTTTCACCATCAGGAATCCCACGGAAACCAAATCGGGCGAAGCCCGGCTCACATCCTAAATGACGGAAGAGTATTTAGCGTTGGTGTTGATTCTTGCAGGAGCAGTGCTTCTGTTCTGGACTGGAAAACTGCGCACAGACCTTGTTGCTCTGTTGGTGATGCTCGCTTTGATTATTCCCTGGCCACACCAAAGTGAAGGGTGGCGGGGGATTCTAACTTACGAGGAGGGGTTTTCGGGGTTCGGCAGTGCGGCGGTGATCATGGTCGTCTCCATGTTCATTCTGGGCACGGCCATCGCACGCACTGGGATGGTGGAATACTTTGGGGGCCGGCTGTTCAAAGCCTGCGCCCACCGGGAACCGCTGCTTCAGGCTGTTGTCCTCACGATGGCGACGGGCTTTTCCATGTTTGTAAACGACACCACGGTTGTCCTTGTGTTCCTTCCAGTCATCATGTCGGTATGCAGGGAAAAGAACTTGTCACCCGGTCGGTATCTCATGGCCCTGGCTTACGGCTCACTTCTTGGCGGACAATGGACACTCATCGGCACCCGCAGCAACATTGTGATCAGTGATTACCTGCTGCAGCGTTCCGGCACGGGATTGGGATTTTTCGATCTGGCGCCCGTTGCAGCGGTGATTTTCGCTGCATGCACAGGCTACTTCCTTTTGGTGGGAAGAAGATTCTTGCCAAAATCGAGCGAAACTCCGCTGGTTGAAACCCCGTTGGCGCAACAATACTTGACGGAGGTTTTGGTCACAGCCGACTCACCCGCAATCGGGAAAACCCTTGACGAGTGGATTTGGGGAAAACGGGCCGACATAGCCGTGCTGGAAGTGATTCGAGGTCTGGATCGAATGCCTGCGCACCGGGAAGTTGCCATTCGATCGGGCGACGTGCTGATCATGGAGGGGACGGCGTCCACGATTGGTGAGTTGTTGAAATCATCCCATTTTGAACTGAAACAGGAGTTGTTGATCGGTGAAGAAACGCTGCGCAGCCAGGAACTGGTTACCATCGAGGCTTTGCTTGCTCCGGATTCGGACTACGCGGGTCAATCGTTGAAAGATGTGGAATTCGGTCCGGAATTTGGTTTCACCGTCATGGGCATCTCGCGGCGCGGCAAAACAACATTCCTGAAGCCGATGGCCACACCCTTGCAGTTCGGCGATTCGCTGCTGCTCCTGGGTCATGTCGCCGGGGTGGCGCGGTTGGAGCACAATCGCAACCTCATTATGCTGGATAAAAAATCTTTCCCGCCATTGGGCAAACGCAAAGCCCTGGTTGTCGTCGCCCTGTTGGCTGGCATGATCGGAACGGCGATGACCGGGTTGTTGAGTCCAGCCATATCCATACCGCTCGTGGCGATGCTGGCAGTTCTGTTTCGCTGCGTGCGTGTCCCTGAGCTTTATCGTGCGGTTGACTGGCCCAGTGTGGTCACAGTCGCGGGAATGATTCCATTTGGCCTGGCCTTGGAGAAATCGGGCGCTGCAGAAGCCATTGCGCAAATGATGGGAAGCAGCTTGCCATCGTCCTCGCCAATGTTGGTGTTGGGAGCCATTTTGTTGCTGGCCATCGTTCTGACGCAGATCATTGAGAACGCGGCGGTGGCTATTATTCTCACGCCCATCGCTTATCGGGTGTCTCTCGAAGCAGGGGTGGATCCGAAACCGTTCATGGTTGCTCTGGCCATTTGCGTCTCCGCCGGGTTCTGCACCCCAGTGGCACATGAAAGCACCATTCTCGTCGCAGGGCCGGGGCGTTATCAATTCAAACATTACCTTCAGATCGGCGGTGCCATGGCGGGATTGACGTGGCTGTTGGCGACGTGGATAACCCCGCTGGTCTGGCCCTTCAAATAACCCTGCCTTCCGCCTCAAACATTTTCACCTTCCATCTTTCCGTCCACAGCGGCTCTGGCGGCTGATTACAGACTATCAGTGACATTCAAAACAAGGTAGTGGCTGGCCAGGGGGAATCAGGATGATTCTGTATCCGATGAAGAGGGAGTTCCGGTCCAGGCTCAAATACACGAAAGCTGAACGGCACCAATGAACAGGCGCAGCGGGATTGAACCCGGTCAAGAATGCCAGATCTGCGGCCCTGAGTTCAGAATCACAACACTTTGAAAACCCTGCCTGCTCGTTGCTGAGTGGGGGATATCCCCTATGGACACAGCGGGATAATCGACCGATGTTGCTGGGTAATA
>CAYQCZ010000586.1:0-2810 GCA_964415955.1 uncultured Verrucomicrobiota bacterium
CAGGCCTGGTCGAAGGTGCACCAGCCGAAGGGACGGCTTGCCGTGATGATGTCAGAAAAGGTGGCGCCCTCCTTATCGCCCTGGGCGATGGCGTCCTTCTTCCGCAGGTTGTTGCCCATGATTTCGAGCAGTGCCTGACGTCCACCACCGACCTTCGGGGCCAGTCGCTGGCTCACCACCCACCGCAGTGTTTCCGCCAGGCGTTCCCGCACCTGCGCCTGCTCGGAGGTGTCAAACATGCCAAGAATACGGTTGATGGTCTGGCCGCAGTCAATCGTGTGCAGCGTGCTCATCACGAGGTGGCCTGTCTCGGCGGCCTTGAGACCAAGCTCGACGGTTTCACGGTCACGCATCTCGCCCACGAGGATGATCTTGGGGGCCTGCCGCAATGCCGCGCGAAGGCCGCTGGAAAAAGAGTCGTAGTCGGTGCCCAGCTCCCGCTGGTTGAAGGTCGCCTTGCGCTGTGGATGCACGAACTCCACCGGATCCTCCAGGGTGACAACGTGAATGGACTTGGTGGCGTTGATCTCATTGAGCAATGCCGCGAGCGTGGTCGATTTGCCGGAGCCAGTGGCGCCCGTCACCAGGATCAGGCCGGTCTTCTCCTTGGCCATCTGATTGAACACGTCCGGCAGCTTGAGATCGGCCATCGTGGGAATCTGCGTGCTCAGGCGGCGAAGCACACACGAGTAGTTGCCGCGCTGGGAGAAGATGTTTACACGGAAACGCGCCCTGCCAGTCAGGTAATAGGAGGAGTCGCACGAGCCGGTCTTGAGCAAATCCTCGGTGAGACGGCGCGAGCCTCCCACGAGGTTCAGCGCTATGGTCTCCGTTTGAAAGGGCGTGAGCTTTTCAATCTGCGGCTCAACATCCACCGGGGTGAGCTGGCCGGCCAGCTCCACCTGGAGGGGTTTGTCCACGGTGATGTTCAGGTCGGACACGTCCTTGCCCATGTCCAGCATCTTGCCGAGATAGTAATCCAGTTCGTTGCGCCGCATGTGATTCCTGCCGGTTGAATGTCAAACTTCTGGTTCGGTCAATCCACCTCACCCTTGGCGCGGGCCTCCTCCTGCTGCTCGGGTGTGAGGAACATCAGGAATTTCTTTTTGTCGAGGCACTTGTCGAACGCCTCCTGCGGGGAGATGCGCTTCATTTTCAGATGATCCATGATGGCGTCATCCAGCGGCTGGTTGCCCAGCTTCTTGCCCACCTGGATCATGCCGGGAATCTGGTGCGTCTTGGCCTCGCGAATGAGGTTGGCGATGGCGGCCGTGACAACAAGGATTTCCAGCGCCGCAACGCGCCCCTTCTTGTCCACACGCTTGAAGAGGTTCTGTGCGACAACCCCCTTGAGCGCCTCTGAAAGCGTTGCACGCGTCTTGTTCTGCTGATCCGCAGGAAAGACATCGATGATACGATCAATCGTTTTGGCCGCGCTCTGCGTGTGCAGCGTGCCAAACACCAGGTGGCCCGTGCTGGCTGCCGTCAGGGCCAGTTCGATGGTTTCCAGATCCCGCATTTCGCCGACAAGCACGATGTCCGGATCCTCGCGCAGCGCGCCCTTCAGGGCTGACGCGAATGACTTCGTGTGCAACCCCACTTCACGGTGGTTGACCAGCGAGTTCTTGCTTTGATGCACGAATTCGATGGGATCCTCCACCGTCAGGATGTGATCCTTCCGGTTCTTGTTTGCGTAATCCACCATGGCGGCCAGCGTGGTGGATTTTCCCGAGCCGGTGGGCCCCGTGACAAGCACCAGTCCCTTGTGCAGCATGGACAGTTTTTTCAACACCGGCGGCAGCGGCGCATCGAATTTTTCAAAATCCTCGAAGGAGAGAACCGTCGATGGAATCTGGCGGAACACGGCAGCCACACCGTATTTCTGGTTGAAGAAATTGCAGCGAAAACGGGAAACGCCCGGAATCTCGTAGCCGAAATCGACATCGCCCGTTTCCTCGAAATGCTTGATCTTGATGTCCGGCGTGATCTCGTAAAGCATCGACTTGAGTTCGTCGCTGACCAGCGGCGGATAATCCACGCGCACCAGTTCGCCGTTGAGGCGCAAGATGGGCGGATTCCCGGATGAGAGATGAAGGTCCGAGGCTTTTTGCTCGAACATCAAATTGAAGAACGCGTCGATTTTAGCCATAAAAATTCCCCGTTGCGGTTGGTCAACTTATATGCGGACTCAGACCCGGGGTGCAAGCAATTGAATATCCTGCACGACATCATCTGCGAGGAAATCCTGTCGCATGGCGCGATGACGTGTGCGCGCTACATGCAACTGGCGTTGTATCATCCAGAATTCGGATATTATGAGCGCAGCAGGCCGCAGGTGGGGCGGGATGCGGACTTCATCACAAGCGTTTCGGTCGGCCCCTTCTTTGCAGAACTGCTGACGGCACGTTTTGCAGCGTGGTCTGAATCGCATGATGCCGGAGACGGTTTTCAACACGCAGGTGTCCCGTTTCAAATCATCGAGGCTGGCGCACATGACGGCTCGCTGGCCCGGGACATCCTGGGACATCTTTGCAGGAACGATCCCCTCATCCAGTCACGCGCTTCCATGCGCTACGGCATCGTCGAACCATCTTCCCGCCGTCGTGAACTCCAGCAAAACCGGCTTGGCGATTACAGCAGGATGGTGGATTGGATGACGGACTTGGGTGCTGTCAAGCAACGCAGCATTCGTGGTGTCATCTTTTCCAATGAACTGCTGGATGCGTTTCCCGTGCATCGTGTCGCATGGTCGGCTGACAGGAAAAGCTGGTTTGAATGCATGGTGAATCTGACCTCCGGCAGACTGGCAT
>CAYQCZ010000587.1:0-2787 GCA_964415955.1 uncultured Verrucomicrobiota bacterium
CCCGAATTATGCCCCGTCTGATGGGCGGCCAGCGCCGCTTCCTTCTCGATCAGGATGATGGAACGGTCGGGATGCCGCCGGGACAGCTGCCACGCGGTGGCGAGTCCGACAATGCCGCCGCCGACGATGATGATGTCCGCCTGATGGGAGTGTGAGGGCATGATGTCGCGCGCCGGAAGCTAGCAGAGACGTGGCCGGGGCTGCAAACAGGGCATTTCCGCTTGCCTTTTTGGGGGCGCATCTCGACATTCCCCCACTTCTATGAGTTCGGATGTGACAGAAGCGTTCTGGGTTTATGAGTTCTGGGCTTGGCTGCAGGCCAACCGCAACCGTGTGCTGGCCGGCATTGCCGCGCTCGCCGTGGCCGGTGGGGTGCTCGCCATCAACAACCAGAGGAAGGCTGAACAATCCACAGCGGCCAACACCGCCCTGCTGACTGCCGAGATGAAGAATCCCGGCAAGGCAAGCGCCAGCGACTACGCCACCGTGGCCAGCCAGTTCCCCGGAACGGCGGCCGCTGAAAGGGCCCTGATCCTCAGCGCCTCCACCCTTTTCAAGGATGGACGCTACTCGGAGGCGAAGGCCAGGTTTAATGAATACCTGAGCACGCACCCCCAGGGCGTCTCCCGCGCCACCGCCATGCTTGGCGTGGCCGCCTGCGACGACGCCTCCAATGATCTTGCCAGGGCCGAAACCGGTTACCAGCAGGTGATCAGCACCTTTCCCAACGAGCCCGTGGCCGCCCAGGCGCGTTTGAATCTCGGCCTGATTCTTGAAGGCAAGGACCCAGCCCGCGCACAGAAGCTTTATGAGGAACTTTCCAAGTCGCAGACCAGTTCCTTCCGCGGGCCTGCCCAATCCCGGCTTGATCAACTGCTCGAATCCCATCCCGAACTGAAGGCCAGGGAGGCCGGTTCGGCCGGTTCCCAGCTTCCCATCGGCATTGCCGCACCCGGCGCCGCAGCAAAGTGATCCTGGAGAGGTTTTCATGAAACTCAGCATCATCGGAACGGGCTATGTGGGCCTGGTCACCGGCACGTGCTTTGCCGAGAAGGGCCACCATGTCATCTGCGTGGACAATGACGCAGCCAAGGTCAAATCCCTGCAAAGCGGGAAGATTCCCATCTACGAGCCCGGCCTCGAGGAGCTGGTGGCTGCCAATGTCGCCGCGGGCAGGTTGAGATTCACGGACAAGACCGAGGAGGGCGTCGCCAGCTCGGACGTCGTCTTCATCGCCGTCCCCACCCCGCCCCTGCCGGATGGCTCCGTGGACATGAGCTTCATCGAGCGCGTGGCCCGCGACATCGCCGCAGCCATGACCAGCTACAAGATCGTGGTGGACAAGAGCACGGTCCCTGTAAAAACCGGTGAGAAGGTGGCCGAGACCATCCGCCGCTACTGCCGCGCGAAAGTCGATTTCGACGTGGTGAGCAACCCCGAGTTTCTCCGTGAAGGCTTCGCCGTCGAGGATCTGATGAAGCCGGACCGCATCGTGGTGGGCGTCGCGTCGCAACGCCCGGTGGCTGCGATGAAGGAAATCTACGCGCCGTTCGATGCGCCCATCATCGTCACGGACATCAATTCCGCCGAACTGATCAAGCACGCCGCCAATTCGTTCCTCGCGCTGAAGATTTCCTACATCAATGCCATCTCCGCCATCTGCGAGGCCAGCGGGGCGAATGTGCAGGAGGTCGCCAACGGCATCGGCATGGACAGCCGCATCGGCCGGCGTTTTCTGGACGCAGGGCTGGGCTTCGGCGGCAGCTGCTTCCCGAAAGACCTGAGCGCCTTCATCAAAATTGCCGAGCAGCTGGGTTACGACTTCCATCTGCTCAAGGAGGTCCAGCGGATCAACGCCGACCAGATGGACCGCTTTTTGAAAAAGATTTCAGATACACTGTGGGTGTTGCGGGACAAGAAAATCGGCGTGCTGGGCCTCGCCTTCAAACAGAACACCGACGACGTCCGCATCTCCCCTGCCCTTGAGCTCTGCCAGCGCCTGGTCAGGGAAGGCGCAAAGCTGCGCGTGCATGATCCCAAGGCCATGGACAAGGCCAGGGCCGTGCTGCCGCCCTCGGACCAGGTGGTGTATGTGGACGACATGGACGCGGTCGCCGAGGGCTGCGATGCCCTGGTCATTGCCACCGAATGGCCGCAGTTCAAAAAGCTGGATCTCGACCGCGCTCGCAAGGCGCTCACACACCCCATCCTCTTCGATGGACGCAACCTCTTCGACGTCCATGAAATGGAATCCCTGGGGTTCATCTACAAGAGCATCGGGCGGTGATGCCGCACCGGAAGCGGTCGTGGCATGCATCCGCCCACTCCCAACACCACTCACGCCGGCGAGCATCGATGGATCGAAGTCAGCGCGGGTCTGGTGTTTCACAACGGGCGGCTGCTCATCACACAGCGGCGGGCCGGTGATCATCTGGGAGGGTTGTGGGAATTCCCCGGCGGAAAGCGCGAAGCCAGCGAGACGTTTGAAGCCTGCCTGAAACGCGAACTGCACGAGGAACTGGGCATTGAAGTGTCCGTCGGCACGTTGCTGGAGGATGTCTCCCACCACTACCCGGAGAAATCCGTGCGGCTTCAATTCTTCCAATGCCGGCTCGTCTCAGGCACACCGACGCCCCACGGCTGCGCTGATCTTGCATGGGAAGCAGATGTAAATGCCCCTCCAGATGCTTGATGACCTGACGTTCCGTTTCAGCAACAAATCCTAAACTCCAATCATCACCAATCATGCCAGCCGCCATGCCGATACAAAACGAACCCGCATACCAG
>CAYQCZ010000588.1:0-1610 GCA_964415955.1 uncultured Verrucomicrobiota bacterium
TTACAAGAATCCTGTTTATACGGGCATGCACCAGTGGGGCATGTCCATCGACCTGACTTCCTGCGTGGGTTGCACGGCGTGCCTGGTTGCCTGCCAGAGCGAGAACAACATCCCGATTGTCGGCAAGGATCAGGTGCGCAAAGGGCGCGAGATGCACTGGATCCGGCTGGACCGTTATTACGCAGGGGACGTCGCCAATCCGCAGCTTGCCTTCCAGCCCATGCTCTGCCAGCACTGCGAGAACGCACCGTGCGAGAGCGTTTGTCCCGTGAACGCCACGGTGCATGACGAGGAGGGTTTGAATTTGATGGCATACAACCGCTGCGTCGGCACGCGGTATTGTTCCAACAACTGCCCATACAAGGTCCGTCGGTTCAACTATTTCGACTACAACCGCCGACCTCTCGACGAGCTTTACAAGCCTCCCTTTGGAAAGAACGAGGATGGCTCCTGGGAGCTGGCCCGCTGGTTCAAGGATCCTTCCGCCGGATCACTCGAAAAGGACGAGTGGGATTTGATGAAGCTGGCCAAGAATCCGAATGTCTCGGTCCGCATGCGTGGCGTGATGGAGAAATGCAGCTTCTGCGTGCAGCGCATCGAGGAGGCCAAGATCAACCAGAAGGTCAAGGCCAAGGATTCCGACAAGGTTCGGGTGCCTGATGGCACGTTCAAGACCGCCTGCCAGCAGGCCTGCCCTGCGGATGCCATTGTGTTTGGCGACACCTCAGATCCTGAGAGCCGGGTGTCCCGGCTCAAGCGTTCGGAACGTGACTATTCGGTGCTCGGATTCCTCGACACACGCCCGCGATTGACCTATCTGGCGCGCATCCGCAACCCCAATCCGCGCATGCCGGATTATCACGAGAACCCCTTGAGCCTGCAGGAGCACATGGACAAGCAGCATGCCGATCCGTTTGGCAGTGGTCACGGCGGTGGAGCGGCCCACGCGCCGGCCGCAACCAGGAAAGGAGGCCACTGATGGGCCACGAGATTCCATCCACAGTCCACCTGACCGCTCCACCGGCTGAACTGGAGCGTCCTCCGCTGGTTCTCAACCAGCGCGGCCTGCGCTGGATCACGGACAAGATCGCGGGCATTTGCGAGGAAAAGACGCCCAAGTGGTGGTGGATCGCATTCATCATCAGCACCACCGTTTCCGTGCTGGTGCCGTTGATGCTGCTTTATCTGGTTTCCACGGGTGTTGGCGTGTGGGGTTTGAACCAGCCGGTCATGTGGGGCTGGGCCATCATCAACTTCGTGTTCTGGATCGGCATCGGCCATGCCGGAACGCTGATCTCGGCGATTCTCTTCCTCCTGCGGCAGAAGTGGCGCACCTCCATCAACCGCGCCGCCGAGGCGATGACCATCTTCGCGGTGATGTGCGCAGGCATCTTCCCGCTGTTCCACGTGGGACGCGTCTGGTTTGGATGGTGGCTGCTGCCCCTGCCGAATGCGAACAACATCTGGCCGCAGTTCCGTTCACCACTCCTCTGGGACGTCTTTGCCGTGTCCACCTACTTCACGGTGTCGCTCCTGTTCTGGTATATGGGGTTGATCCCCGACCTGGCGATTCTCCGCGATCGTGCGAAGACAAAGCTGCGCAAGATCGC
>CAYQCZ010000588.1:1620-2786 GCA_964415955.1 uncultured Verrucomicrobiota bacterium
TGGGATGGCGCTTCTCCAACCGGCACTGGAGCAACTACGAGAAGGCCTATCTGCTGCTGGCGGGCTTGTCCACGCCGCTGGTGCTGTCCGTGCACTCGATCGTGTCCTTCGACTTCGCCGTGTCCCAGCTTCCGGGCTGGCACACCACCATTTTCCCGCCCTACTTCGTGGCGGGCGCGGTGTTCTCAGGTTTCGGCATGGTGCTGACGCTGCTGATACCCTTCCGCACCATCTGCGGGCTTGAGGACATTGTCACCGTGCGGCACATCGAGTTGATGTGCAAAGTGGTGCTGGCGACCGGTTCCATCGTGGGCTACGCCTACGGCATGGAGTTTTTCATCGCCTACTACGGCGGCAACCCCTACGAGTTGTTCACGTTCAAGAACCGCGCCTTCGGTCCGTATGGCTGGGCCTACTGGATCATGATCAGCTGCAACGTCATTTCGCCGCAGCTCTTCTGGTTCAAATGGTGCCGCACCAATCTGAAATTCGTGTTCGTCGTGTCGATCTTTGTGAACATCGGCATGTGGTTTGAGCGCTTTGTGATTGTGATCACCTCGCTGCACCGTGACTTTCTGCCCTCGAACTGGGGTTATTACAGCCCGACCTGGGTGGACGTGATGACCTTTGTCGGCACGTTCGGCTTTTTCATGGCGTTGTTCCTGTTGTTCATGCGTTTTCTGCCCATGATCGCGATTTGCGAGGTCAAGGGCGTCACACCGCAGGCGGACCCGCATCACCCGCTGGGTGGTGCCAAACAAGGAGGGCATCACTGATGGCTGCCGGGAAGACACATTTCGGATTGCTGGCCGAGTTCGACACGCCGGCGGATGCCATGCACGCAGCGGTGAAGGTGCGTGATGCCGGTTATTCCCGCTGGGATGTTTACACCCCCTTCCCTGTGCACGGCATGGATGACGCCATGGGGTTGAAGAACTCGAAGGTTGGCTGGTTCACCTTTCTGGGCGGCGTGCTGGGCTACACCACGGGCATGCTGATGATCTGGTTCATGAACGCCGTGGACTACGCCATTCCGGTGGGCGGCAAGCCCATGTTCAGCCCGATGTCCGCCTTTCCGCCCTCGTATGAGTTGACGATTCTTTTTGGGGCCTTCGGGTCTCTGGGCGGCATGTTCTTCCTGAAACGCCTTCAGCGATTCCATCATC
>CAYQCZ010000589.1:0-2751 GCA_964415955.1 uncultured Verrucomicrobiota bacterium
CTCCGGGTCGGGCCCAACCTCCCCACGCCGCTCCCAGCGCCCTCCGGTGCCCCGCCTCCAGCAGGTGATGAATGAGTTCCGTGGTGGTGGTCTTTCCGTTGGTGCCAGTGATGGCGATGTTCAAGCAGAGGGCGTGGCGCCAGCCCAGTTCCAGTTCGCTGATGACCGTCACGCCCGCCTCTTCCAACGGCCTGACCATGGGGCCGTCCGTTGGAACACCGGGGCTCACAACGGCCAGGTCAAACGCGCCGTCTGCAGACCGGGCAACCCCGAGCTCCACCCGGATGCCCGCCTTGCGCAGTTCAGCGGCCCTGCCGCGCAGCGCCGCTGAATCCCCCTGGTCCACGACGGTCACCGCGGCCTGCCCGGACTGCAACAGGAGCGCCGCAGCTTCGCCGCTCGCCCCGAGCCCGATCACCAACACCCGTTTGTCCTTCAAATTCTGCATGTCCGCAAATCAACGCAGCTTGAGCGTGGCCAGCGCAAGCACCGCGCACAGCACGCCCAGTATGTAAAATCTCGTGACCACCTGGGATTCATACCAGTTCATTTTCTCAAAGTGATGATGCAAGGGGGCCATGAGGAACAGCCTCCGGCCCTGACCGTATTTGCGTCTCGTGAACTTGAACCAGCCCGTCTGCAGCATCACCGACACCGCCTCCGCCACGAAGACACCGCCCGCAATCACCAGCACGAACGGTTGATGGATCAAGACGGCGATGATGCCCAGCGTGCCTCCCAGAGCCAGCGATCCCGTGTCGCCCATGAACACGCGCGCCGGATGGCAGTTGAACCACAGGAAGCCCAGCCCGGCACCAATCATCGATGCGCAAAACACCGTCAACTCCCCTGCCCCGGGCACGAACGGCACCAGCAGGTAGCGCGAGTAAATGGCGTTGCCGGCGATGTAGGTCATGATCAGGAAGACCACGGCGGCGATTGTCGTCAGACCGATCGCCAGCCCGTCGAGTCCGTCTGTGAGATTCACCGCGTTCGAACTTCCCACTATGGCAAGCACTGTGATGACCAGTCCAACCACACCGGCCTGTGTCATCACCGGATCCTTCAGCAGAGGCACCATCACATCCGTCACCAGCCGGTTCAACGAAGCCTCCGGCGACATCCAGAGATAGATGCCCACGAAAAGCGCCAGGGCTGTTTGGACGGCCAGCTTGACCGTGGACGTCGCGCCGCCCGCCGTTTGTTTGGTGATCTTCGCGTAGTCGTCGTAAAACCCCAGGGCTGCCAGCACAATCATCGACAGGAGCGTGAGCAGGACCAGCTCGTTCCACTGCGCCCACAGCAGCGCGGACAGGTCCAGACACAGCACGATCAGCAGTCCGCCCATCGTCGGCGTCCCACGCTTGTCCAGCAGACGCGCCTTCAGGTCGCCCTGCTCGTGCGCGCGGTCCACATACTCCTGGCCAAATTTCAACTGTTTCAACCATGCAATCATTTTCGGCCCGAGCCACAAACTGAGCAGCAGCGCCGTGACGGCGGCACCCGCACTCCGCACGGTGATGTATTGGAACACGCGCAGGGCGGACACATGTTCCGCCCAGGACGTGTCCCTGGACATCAGCAGGATGTATTGGCTGAGGTAGTAGATCATTCATCGAGTGCCACCGGACGTGAACCAACCATCCGAGGGAAGCCGCCTGGCCGCACGCCTGCCGACCAGACGTTCCACAAAGGCGGGAAGCTCACGGCATGGCCTTTCATGACGACTGCGTCCGGCGGATACCCTCGGGGAATCCGCCGCTGCATCATGTCGCGTCGTTGGCTTTGTCTTCATGCTGTTTTCAATGCATTCAAAACGCCTTCCAGCCTCGCAGACCGCGAGGCTTTCACCAGCACCACATCTCCGTCGGCAACCAGCCCGGCCAAGGCCGCACCTGCTTCATCCACCGATCCAAATTCCATCACATCAGCCAGGCCCTGCCTGCGGGCCTCCCCGGCAGTCACCGCGGCAAACCTGCCCACCGCCAGCAGCCGGTGGATGCCAAGCCGCGCCGCCTTGCACCCCGCCTCGGCGTGGGCGGCCTCGGTGTGCGGCCCCAGCTCCGCCATGTCCCCGATCACCGCCATGCGTCGCCCCGGACATTCCATCGCCGCGAGTGTCTCCAAGGCTGCGCACATGGAATCAGCATTCGCATTGTAGGCATCATTCAACACCGTCACGCCTTTCCATCGTTCCACCCTCGATCTCATGGGTGGCGTTTCACAGGCCGCCAACCCGCTGGCAATCTCAAGCACATCGAGCCCGAGTTCCACCCCGATGGCGGCGGCAAACAACGCATTCACCGCATGGTGGCGTCCGGGCATGGGGACCATGAGGGCCGCTCCACCCAGCGGACCGCTGGTCCTGCACACAAACCGCGTTCCATCGACGCCCACCCGGATGTGTTCCGCGCGCAGGTCGCACCGGGCGCCCGTGCCCACGCGAATCACGCGGCACCGGGCCCGGCGTTCGATGCGGTGCGATTCCGGACTGTCACCATTTAGAAAGAGCATTCCATGCGCGGGCAGATGATCGGCGATGGTTCCTTCTTCATCCGCCACGCCTTGAAGGTCCCGGAAATGCTCGAGATGTTCCCGCCCAATGCTTGTGACCACGCCCAACGTGGGGCGGATCATGCCCAGCAGAGGGGCAAGCTCGCCGGGGTGGTTGGTCCCGGCTTCCAGAACGGCGGCGCGGTGTCGTGCTTCAACCTCCAGGAGCGTGAGCGACACGCCGATGTGATTGTTGAA
>CAYQCZ010000590.1:0-2744 GCA_964415955.1 uncultured Verrucomicrobiota bacterium
GCATGTTGATGTTGAACCTGGCCAGATGGATGTGCACGCCCTGCCGCTCGATGTCGTCGCGCGCGATTTCCAGTGCGTAGTTCCAAGCCTTGAGAGCGTCCTCATTGCGCGGGGGTTTGATGCCGTAGTAGCTCTGGGCCCAGTCGCTCGCGAGAATGAAATTCTTCGGGTCCAGTTTCAACGCCTTCTCGTAAAGCCCCAGTGCCTTGGTGAACACCTCCTGTTCGTCGATGCCGTAATGCTCCTTCGCGTCCTTGCGGAACAAATACACCGTGGTCGCCAGATTCTGGTAGTAGGTGGCTTCGTTTGGATTCAATGAAATGGCCTTCTCGTAGCACACAAACGCCTCTTTCACGGGGCCACGATGACCATACAGGTTTCCAAGATTGTTCCACGCAGCGGGGTTGGAGGGGTCCAGATCACGGGCCTTTTCGGTGTGCTCACGTGAGGCCGTTTCCTCGCCGATGTCCCCGAGGAAGCTGGCGTAGGCCAGCCGCGCACGGGCATGGCCCGGATGCTTGATCAGAAAGTCCTCGTATTGCTTTTTGACGAGATCCAGCCGCTGCTGAATGCGCGCAGCCAGACTGGCGGCGCTGATGGCCGCCCCCTGTTTTCCAAATTCAGAGTTCTCCTGAATCCATCCGTCCACCTCATCCTGCGCCTTCTCATCCTCGGCCATCACCCTGCGAAGCTCCTGCTCCACCGGGTCATCCGGATTGGGGACATTGATGGAAACGCCCGTGGTTTGAACGACCAGGTTGCTGACAGCAGCGGGCTGGTTGGTCGCCACCAGCACGCTCAGAAGACCTAGGAGAAGCTGACTCACTGGCAAAAGACTACCAGTCCGGATGCTTTTGACAATCTTTCATTCTGCTAATGAACAAACCCCACGGGGGCCGTCGCATTTCGAGAAGGAAACACCGGGAAGTCAATGGGGCGCAGGCACCTCAAGCCGTCACCCTCGGCGTTGCAATTCCTTTTGCCACCTCGCCAGTTGCTTGCGCACCTGGGCGGTTCCTGGTGAACCTGTAGTCTTCCTGGACGCCATGGCACGGGAGAGGTTGAACACCTTGAGAGCATCCGCTTCGAAGGTTTTGTCCACAGACCGCAATTGCTCCAGCGACAGCTCGTTCAGTTTCACACCAAGTTTTTCCGCCAGTGCCACCACGTCGCCCACCACGTGATGCGCGTGCCGGAACGGCATGCCTTTCATAACGAGATAATCCGCCAGATCGGTTGCCAGCAGCGCAGGATCACCCGCCGCACGGGCACACACATCGGCGTTGACAGATGTGTTGTCCAGCATCGCCGCCATGAGTCGCACGCAGGCTCGGACAGTGTCCGCCGTGTCGAACAGCCTTTCCTTGTCCTCCTGCAAGTCGCGGTTGTAGGTCATCGGCAGGCCCTTGAGCAGGGTCAGCACGGAAACCAGGTTGCCAATGACCCGCGCGGACTTGCCACGGACCAGTTCAGCCACATCCGGATTCTTCTTCTGCGGCATGAGCGAAGAACCAGTGGTGTAAGCATCGGCGATTTTGATGAAGTTGAACTCCGCACTGGCCCAGAGAATCAGATCCTCCGCCAGCCGGCTCAGATGCACCGCCAGCAACGCCGAAGCCGCGCAGAACTCCACCACGAAATCGCGGTCACTGACGGCGTCCATGGAGTTTTGTGTGACGCGTGAGGGGCCGCCCGAAAAATCAAAACCCAATGCCTTGGACACAAGGCCACGATCCAGCGGCAAAGTTGACCCGGCAATGGCACCGCTGCCCAAGGGGCAATAGCTCATCAACGCCCAGCAATTGTAAACTCGCCATGAGTCCCGCTCCAGCATCTCGACATACGCGAGCAGATGATGCGCGAGATAGACCGGTTGCGCCCTTTGCAGATGGGTGTAGCCGGGAATGATGACTTTGGCGTTGCGCCCGCCAAGCCCGACCAGGGCACCTTGCAAGGCGGTGATCTCGCCGTTCAGCGCCTCAATCTCATCTGCGAGCCACAGGCGCACATCCGTGGCCACCTGATCATTGCGAGATCGCCCCGTGTGAAGCTTCGCCCCGGCTGGAACACGCTTGGTGAGCTCCGCCTCGATGTTCATGTGAACATCCTCGAGTTCCTGCTTCCACTGGAATTTCCCTGACTCGATCTCAACTCCGATCTGTTCCAATCCCTTGACGATGGCCCGGCATTCTTTCGCGGTCAGAATGCCAACATGATGGAGCATCTTTGCGTGGGCAATGGATCCCCGGATGTCATGCTTCCACAACCGCCAGTCGAACGAGATGGATTCGGAAAACTTCGCCACATCCGCCGCCGGACCGCCTTCAAACCGTCCGCTGCGGGAAACCACGCTGGCTGAGCCTTTTTTGGAAGCCTTCATCTTCATGGCCTCAGCCGATGAATGCGCCGTGAATCGCCTTGATGGCCTGCTCGCCCTTGGCCAGTTCGATGACCACGCTGATCTTGATCTCACTGGTGGAGATCATCTGGATGTTGACGCCCTCGGCGGCCAGAGTCTCGAACATCTTAGCCGCCACACCGGAATGGCTGCGCATGCCCACGCCCACGATGCTGAGCTTGCCGATGTCCTCATCCGCGATGACCTGGTCGAAGCCGATGGATTCCTTCAGGCCTTTGATGACTTTCTGCGCCTTGAGCAAGTCTGCCTTTTCCACCGTGAACGAAAGGTCCGTTGCCGGCTTGCCCGCTCCGTGGCTGACGTTCTGAACGATCATGTCCACGTT
>CAYQCZ010000591.1:0-2731 GCA_964415955.1 uncultured Verrucomicrobiota bacterium
CATTACACCCCCGGCCTGGGCGGCTTCGGCCAGCTGGACTTCGTGGGCACCAGCGATCACACGGACATCGCCAAGCCGTATCATCCCTACGAGTGGTGGCAGACGCAGCGGCTCGTGGATGCGTTCTTCACACCGGGGAAGTTCACCTCGCTTTACGCCTACGAGCGCGAGCAGAAACATCCATGGGGTCATCGAAATGTCGTGTTCGCACAGCGTGGCGGGCCCATCATTTACATCAACCGCCTGCTTTACCGCGCCTCGCAGTGGAATGATCTGTATCCGGTGAAACCCGGCACGGGTGAGATCACACCCATGGAACTCTGGGAGGTTCTCGGGGCTTACAAACAGCCCGTTGCGGTGATCAGTCACACGGGTGCCACCGGCATGGGCACGGACTGGGATCGCTATGAACGCATCGACAGCACCGTGGAAAACACCGTCGAAATCTTCCAGGGGGCGCGTGTGAGCTACGAAGCGCTGGGTGCTCCCCAGCCCACCGTGGGTTTGCGAAAGGATGAGCCTTACACGCCCTCATCCAAGGCCCCACAGGGGTTCCCGCGTCCACCCGCGGCCATTGTGGACTTCGGCAAGAACTTCAACACGGGCGTGTATCAACGCGCGCTGACAAACGGCTTCAAGCTGGGTGTCTTTGCCAGTTCGGATCACATCTCCACGCACACGTCTTTTGGCGGCGTGTATGTGGAGGACTTCACGCGAATGGGATTGATCGAAGGTTTTCGGGCACGCAGATCCATGGCGGCGACGGACAAGATCTTTGTGGAGTTCAGTTGCAACGGCCAGCCGATGGGTTCGCTCATCGAGGCCGGTGGAAGACCGAAACTGGAACTGTATGTGAACGGCACTTCAACAATCCAGCGCGTCACGGTGGTGCGCAATGAGGTGAACCATCACGTGCTGGAGCCCGGCCAGCGCGAGTTCAAGGCTGCCTGGACCGATGACAAGCCGTTGCCAGGCGAGAACCGCTACTACCTGCGCATCGAACAGGACGACGGCAACATGGCGTGGTCTTCACCCGTGTGGGTGACGGTGAAATAGCGGGTGAAATAGCGGGCTGGACGCCATTTACGGTGGTTGGCACATTCGGACCATGAACCTGAAGATCGTCATCGAGCAGGGGGAGGACGGTTTCGTAGTCGCGCATTGTCCTTCTCTCAAGAGCTGCTGGTCGCAGGGCCCGCACGCGCGAGGAGGCGTTGAACAACATTCGTGACGCGATCGACCTTTACCTGGAGCCTGATCTGTCGGAATTGCCCGAAGGCAAGGAGGTTGTCGAACTTATTGTATGAAAGTGCCCTGTTGTCAGGGCGCGAAGTGCATTCGGCGTTGCGGCGCATGGGATTCGGTGAGGTGCATCGAAAAGGCAGCCACGTTAAAATGAAGCATGCTGACGGACGTTTGATTGTCTTTCCGTTCCATTCGGAGGCGGATCGTTTTACATTGAAGGGAGCTCTGCGTGACGCAGAGGTCAATATCGACGAATTTCTTAAACACCTGTAATTACACAGCCATGCCACGCAAACTTTCCTCACTCGCTCCCGCCTGGTGGGACTACACCACGCTCGACAAGGACATCATCGAAGCCGCCGCCGCGCTCACGCCGCTGCAGATGCTCAAGCTCTCCCGGCCCGGCTTCAAGGTCGTCTTCTACGACACGCTGGAGGATTTCTACTGTGCCGAGGCGCTGGAATACATCCACGCATGGAAACAGGCCACGCCGGACAATCCCGCCGGCATCTGCGGCCCCATCGGCCCGACGGAGCAGCTTCCACTGGTCGCGCGCATCGCGAATGAAATGGGCCTCCAGCTTGGCGATGCGCATTTCTGGGGCATGGACGAATGGGTGATCGACGGCAAGTCCGTGCCAGTGACGCACCCGCTGTCGTTCGAGAAGTGCGACCGCGAGATGTGTTTCAACCGCATCGAGAAAAAGCTGCGGATGCCGGATGCGAATCTACATTTCCCCAACGCCGACACCGCCGCGTATCGCAGGACGTGGGAGGCGGGCATCCGCTGCGTCGTGATGCAGGGCGGCCAGGGCGACATCAAACACTGGGCCTTCAACGACCCGTTGCCGCGCAAGGGCAAACACAAGGACGCGCCGCCGTCGCCCGCGGAATATCGCAAGCTGACGACTCGTGTGGTGGATTTGCACCCCGTGACCATCGCGCAGAACGCCCGCACGTCCGGCGGCGGCAACGTGACCCTCGTGCCCACACAGGCTGTGACGGTCGGGCCTTATGAGACGTGGAAGGCGGAAAAGGTCTCGATCTGGCACGCAGGCTGCCATGACAACCCCTTTGGCCAGCGCCTGACTGCCTACATGATCTCAAAGGGCATCGTGGACAGTGCCGTGCCCATGTCACTGCTGGCGGATCACCCCAACGTGCAGTTCAACTACTACCGCAAGGGCATCGGCACCTGCGACGTGGAGATGCATTGAGGTTCAAGCTACATGGGGCAGCGGTTCCGAGCTGTTGACCGATTGAGGCTATGAATAGGTGGGGTATTCCAGATTGGCTTGAGCGTGAGGTAATCGAAAGGGATCGCCAATGCATTTACTGTGGTATCCTGTTTCCAATTGATGGCGGCAATTCCGGCCAGAAGAAAAGGGGTCGGTTCTCACTTTTTCCACTTTGGCGCCCGTTTTGACCCGGCGTAAACCATGTTCGACACGTGCGACTTGCTCCCCATGTTCAGCCTTCCGGCGATC
>CAYQCZ010000592.1:0-2727 GCA_964415955.1 uncultured Verrucomicrobiota bacterium
GGGAAGACGCACACCCCGCTGACACATTCCAGGGCTGCCAGCACCAGCGCCCGGTCCTGTTCGCTGTTGAGCGGACGCGTTGGTCCTTTCAGAGATCGCACCGAGGTGTCGGAGTTCAATCCCACCAGAAGCGTGTCCCCGAACGCGCGCGCCTGCTCCAGATAATGCACGTGCCCGGCATGCAGGATGTCGAAGCATCCGTTGGTCACCACCAGTGTCCGCCCTTGTGAACGGAGCACCGCCCGCCATGCCGGCAGTGACTGGAGTGTGAGAATTTTGTCGGCGGCGGACATGCGGGTCATTTTGTGGCGGGTCCTGGTTTGTGACAATCAGCAAACGCCGGGGCTAGAGGTAGGGGGTGAAAAGGCGCGCAATGCCGTCCCTCAGTTTCACCGGCAGCGGGCGTGAATCCACATCCGCGAGGGTGACGGGGGTGGCGCCTTTGAGTTTGGCCTCGACGACGGATTCCAACTGCCTGGCAAAGGCATCATTGTAGCACTCGACATTCAGCTCGAAGTTCAGCCGCAGGCTGCGTGGATCCCAGTTGGCCGAGCCGATCAGGGACCACTGGCCGTCCACCAGCATGAGTTTGGAGTGGTCGAATGGTCCCGTCGTAAGCCAGACGCGGCAGCCCCGCTCGAGCACCTGCCAGAGCAGTGCGTTGCTGGCCCATTGCACGAAGGGCAGGTTGTTGACGGATGGCAGCAGGATGTCCACCTGCACGCCGCGCATGGCGGCGAGATTGAGCGCGGAAACCAGGGTGGCGTCCGGCAGGAAATAAGGCGTCACGACCGTGACCTGATGCCGGGCGCACGCCACAGCGGCGATCAGCGTCAGCCGCAGGTTGTCAAAATCGTCATCCGGGCCGTCAGCAATGCCGCGGCAGGCCACATCACCCACCGCATCCAGCGTCGGAAACCAGGCGTCCCCGGTCAGGTTCTCGTGCGTGGTGAAATGCCAGTTCTCGGCGAACACCTGTTGCAGTTGGGCCACCACGGGGCCTTCGACCCTGAAATGCAGATCCTGCACGGGGCGTTTCGGCTGTGTGCGGATGAGGTGTCCGTCGCGGATGTTCATGCCTCCTGTGAATCCGGTGCGCCCGTCGATCACCAGGGACTTGCGGTGGTTCCTCAGGTTCAGAGCCATCAGCCGGAAGGGCGCAAATGTGGGCAGGAAGCAGCCGACAGGTATGCCTGCGGCGCGCAGCCGCCCGATCATGTTCGGACGCGAGTAGCGTGAGCCGGTGTCATCGATCAGCACACGCACCTGCACGCCGCGTCGCACCGCTGCGGCCAGCGCGTCCATGAACATGCTGCCGGCGCGTCCCTGATCAAAGATGTAGGTGGCGAACGTGATGGTGTGCCGCGCCGAGTGGATGGCCTCGACCATCGCCGGGAACGCCTCGTCGCCATTGACCAGCACATCCAGCTTGTTGCCGCGCACCAGCCGTCGTGGGGTCAATGAATCCACTGTCCGCACCAAAGGCAGGAGATGGATGGCGTCCGGCGGGAGTTGACGGCTGGCATTCCATGCGTGCTCGCGGACGCTCACGGCTTCGTCTGGAATGCGCTGGGCTCTTGCCCGGACCTGAAGCGCCTGCCGGCGGATGCGGTTCACGCCAAAAATAAAATACAGGACGGCGCCGACCAGGGGAGACAGCCAGATCACACCCACCCACAACGCGGCACCGCGGCTGTCGCGCTTGAAGAGCAGGGCATGGCCGGACGCCAGCACCGACATCAACACGGTCAATGCCAGCACCAGCAGGTGCCAGGTTTCAGTGATGACATGCCACGGGTCCATGATGATGCGTGCGCCGTATCATCGCCGCTTTCGTCCGGGTTTTCAATGGCCGCCCCCTGTGGCAGATGCTGTCACCCGCCTCTGCCCACCGCGTCCTGGAGCGATTCGATCCCTTCTTTCTTCATCCGGCGAATGAGTCCGCGGACTATGTCCCCGGCGATGGACGGCCCCTCATAGACCATGCCGGAATAGATTTGGACCAGTGATGCGCCCGCAGTGATTTTTTCCCATGCTTCATCCGCAGTGAAAATGCCACCGACCCCGATGATCGGCAGCCTGCCCGAGGTCTGACGATGCAGATGCCGGATCACTTCTGTGCTGCGTGTCCTGAGCGGTCTGCCGCTCAGGCCGCCGGTCTCCGCATAACTGCGCCGTGACTGTGCCGATGAAGTTTCCGGGCGCGCGATGGTGGTGTTGGTGGCCACAATGCCGGCAATCTGACGGGACTTCGCCAGGGCCACGATTTCATCCAGCGCATCGAATGTAAGATCGGGTGCCACCTTGATGAGGACGGGCTTGGGGTAAACCGGCGTGCCCGATGGCGGCTGCTGGTCTTGCAGCGCGGACAGAATCTCCTCCAGCGCGGCCTTGTCCTGCAACTGCCGCAGACCGGGAGTGTTAGGTGAGCTGACGTTCACCACAAAAAAATCCGCCAGATCGCGCAGCGCACGATAGGAATTCGCATAGTCTTCCGCCGCCTTGTCGAGTGGTGTGATCTTGGATTTTCCGAGGTTGATGCCGACCGGGTGTTTGGGCCATCGCCCGGCCTGCTTCCATTGCGTCAATCGCGCGGCCATCGCCTCTGCGCCGTGGTTGTTGAAGCCCATGCGGTTGACCAGTGCGGCATCGTCCACAGCACGGAACATCCGCGGCTTTTCATTCCCGGGTTGTGCATGCCATGTCACACCGCCGAGTTCGACATGT
>CAYQCZ010000593.1:0-2700 GCA_964415955.1 uncultured Verrucomicrobiota bacterium
GGCCACAGCCAAAATCCCCAGCCGCAGCACCCCTTGCCATTTTCAGACAGGCTCTGACAGCCCTTCGCGGCACATGTGCCCCCTTCAGACCAGAGGCTCCCCGGTCACGGCAAATCTGGCCGGCATCCGGGCAGGATCTGCCGTCATGGATCTCCCCGCCATTCACCCGCCCTTTGCCAGCTTCGTCCCGGGCCAAAAACTGCGGCTTGATCCTCCTTGTTCATGCGCTAACATCCCGCGCATGGAATTTTTTAAGGCTCTGTTGATCTGGATTCTGTTTGCCGCCGTTCTCGCCGCCGCCATCGTCGCCTCGGTCAAGGGCGGACTGCTTGGCATTCTTGCCCTCGTGGCGGTGCTGGTGGTGTATGGCGTGATGTTCACCATCTACGGTTGCAAGACGCACTGACGCTGCCGGAGCGGCCTCCCGCCCCCTTTTCACCCTGGTTTCAGACCACCCCCGGATTGTTCCACCCAGAAACTTGTTGCGATTCAATCTCAATTGAACAAATAGTTTGGCAACGAATGTCCGGCCAGCCCTCCAAATTGACTCTCGCCAGCGCCAGATGCGGCGACAGGCTGCGCGTGCGCCACATCTGTCCGGACTGCCCGCATTGCACCCGCCTCCGTGAACTGGGCTTCCACGACCGCTCCATCGTCACCAAGCTCGCAGACGGCATGGCCATCATCTGTCTCTTGTGGGGCACCCGCGTGGCCCTCGGACGCGAGCTTTGTGAACACGTCGAGGTGGAACGTCTGGCCGCCTGAACCATGAGCGAGCCGGCCGTCACAGGCGAACCTCTCAGCAACTTCCAGCCCGGCCAGCGCGGCAGGATTGTGCTGATCAACCTCCCCGGTCTGGCACGCAGCCGTGTCATGGAAATGGGCCTGACCATCGGTTCCACAGTGGAGGTCGTCCGCTACGCCCCTCTTGGAGACCCCGTCGAATTGAAGGTGCGCGGTTCTCACATCTCGCTGCGGAAGGCGGAGGCGGGCGGCATTCAAGCCCAGCGCCTCTGAACCATGGAGGCCCGCGATGAGTGAGAAACTTTTCAGGCGCGTGGCCATCGCCGGCAACCCCAACACCGGCAAGAGCACCATCTTCAACGCGCTGACCGGCCTCCGCCAGAAGGTGGGCAACTACCCCGGCGTCACTGTTGAAAAAAAGACCGGACGTTTCTTCGGCAGCCATGGCGAGCCCATGGAACTCATCGATCTTCCGGGCAGTTACAGCCTTCAGGTGCGTTCACCGGACGAAGCCGTCGCCCGCGACCTGCTGCTTGGCCGCATGCCGGATGTTCCGCGACCCGATGTCATCATCTCGGTGGTGGACGCCTCCAACTTGGAACGGCATCTCTACTTGGTCGCGCAAATGGTCGAGCTGGGCATCCCGGTCATTGTCGCCCTCAACATGGTGGACATCGCCGAGGAACGCGGCCAGGTGATCGATCTGCTCGCATTGAGGCAGCGGCTGGGTGTGCCGGTCATTCCCATGGTGGCCAGCAAGGGCGTCGGGTTGATCGAACTCAAACAGGCCGTTTCCAAATCGCCGCTCGCCATCCCGGAACGACGCGCCCAGCTCCCAATCGTCTTCGAGCGCGAACTGGCCGCTCTTTCACGCAAGCTTTCCTGTCCTGCTGAGATTGCCCGGCTCGAAGCCATGCTGCTGTTGTCTCTGGACGACCAAAGCCTGTCCGAGGAGATCATGGCCCCCGGCCTCAAGACCGAGGTGAAGTCCGCCCAGGAACGGCTCCGTGTCCATGGCATTGATCCCCTGGCCGCCCCGGTGGACGCACGCTACGACTGGGTGTCCGACGTCTGCGCCGCCTGCATTCACAGGCGTGGAGAAGATGCCCAGGGCCTGACGCTCAGCGACCGCCTCGACATGGTGCTCACGCACAAGTTGTGGGGCTGGATGGCGTTCCTCGGGGCCATGTCCCTGATGTTTGTGTGCATCTTCTTCTTTGCCCAGCCCGTGATGGAGGGCATTGATGCAGCCATCGCCACATTGGGAGACTGGGTGGGTGGCATGCTGCCGGAGGGCGATGTGAAATCGCTCGTCGTGGACGGTGTGATTGCCGGTGTGGGCGGTGTGGTGATCTTTCTGCCGCAAATTCTCATTCTCTTCTTCTTCCTCGGACTGCTGGAGGACAGCGGCTACATGGCACGCGCCGCCTTCATCATGGACCGCGTGATGGCGCGTGCCGGTCTTCACGGGAAATCCTTCGTTCCCATGCTGTCCTCCTTTGCCTGCGCCATTCCCGGCATCATGGCCACGCGCACCATTGAGAACCGCAAGGACCGCCTCGTCACCATCCTCGTGGCACCCTTGATGAGCTGCTCGGCCAGATTGCCGGTGTATTCCATCATGATCGCGCTCCTTATGCCCGCGGCCAGCGGCTGGCAGAAGGCCGGCATCATGTTGAGCATGTATCTGCTGGGGCTTGTGGCCGCCTTCGTCATGGCATGGCTGTTCAAGAAAACCCTCCTCAAAGGTGAAACCCCGATGCTGCTGCTGGAGCTGCCCCCCTACCGCCTGCCCCAGCTCAAGGGCATCCTCCAGCGCATGTGGGAACGCGGGCTCATCTTCCTGCGTCGCGCCGGGACTGTGATCCTTGCTCTCAGCATACTGCTGTGGGCGTTGATGACCTATCCCAAGCCCGCCGATCCAGAGGCCGACGCCTCCACGAAACTGAAGCACAG
>CAYQCZ010000594.1:0-2684 GCA_964415955.1 uncultured Verrucomicrobiota bacterium
GGTGGTGCCAAGTGGAAGAAAGACAATTTACAGAAAGATTTTTACACCCCCAGTTGATAGGCTAATCACCTTGCACCGTTCGCTTGTCAAGCGTCGGCTTGGGCTGCTTGGCCCAGTTATGCGGCGCGATTTTGAAACCAAGCTGAAAATTCTATTCGAATTAACCTGAGTTGTCGGCTTGCCCCTCACTCGGAGATTCGGCTCAACTGCTTGCCCTTAGCACCCTGTTCAATCTCCCCAGCGCCTTGTCCCGCCCAAGGATTTCCATGAGGTGGTAAAGGCTCGGGCCTGCGGTGCGGCCTGTCAGGGCCAGTCGCACAGGGTGGACCAGCACACCCGCCTTCACACCCAGCTCGGTGGCGGTCGACTTCAAGCACGCTTCAAGCGTGGCAGCATCCCACGATGCCGCCTTCTCCAGCGCCTCACACAGTCGTCTGACGCGCGACTTGTTCTCATCCGTGAACTGTGCTTTGGCCGCCTCGGCATCAACGGGAAATTCGTCCTGAAAGTAAAACCCGGCATAATCCTTGAGCTCGCTGAACAGCTTGATCTTCGTCTCGCAGGTCTTGAGGGCCGCACGGAGATAGCTTTCCGGAAACCCACCGGTGTTCACCCCGGCCGTCTTCAAGGCACGCAGGCCGCGCTCATAAAAGGGCTCACCGGTGACCTGGCGCAGGTATTCGCCATTCATCCAATCCAGCTTGGTAAGATCAAATCGCGCGTTGGAACGGTTGATCTGCGGCAGGTCGAAAAGTTTCACCACGTCGGCAAGCGGCATCACCTCGCGGTTTGCCTTGGGTGACCAGCCCAGCAGGCAGAGGTAGTTGAGCACGGCGGCGGGCTCGTAATCGTTCTCCATGTAATAGGTCAGCGATGCGCCGGTGTCGCGCTTGCTCATCTTGGAGCCGTCGGCATTGAGGATGAGCGGAATGTGCGCATAGCGTGGCGGTTCCGCACCCAGCGCTTTGAACAACTCGATGTGCTTGGCCGTGTTGGTGAGGTGGTCCTCGCCGCGAATGACGTGTGTGATGCCCATCTCAAGATCGTCCACGACATTGACGAAATGAAACACCGGCTGTCCGTCGCTGCGGATGATCACGAAGTCAGGATCATCGACCTCGCGGTCGGTCAGTTCACGGCGCACATCGCCCACCACCATGTCGGGTATGATCACCGGCTCGCGTGTCATGCGGAACTTGAGCGCGCCTTCGTGTTCATAGGCGAGCCCCTTGGACAACAGTTCCTCCACACGCGCCTGATAGCGGGCCTTGCGCTGCGACTGGAAATACGGCCCATGCGCGCCCTTGCCGGTCGCTGTCGCGTCCGGCGTGGCCGGACCTTCGTCCCAGTCCAGCCCGAGCCAGCGAAGACCGTTCAGAATCACCTCCACGGCCTCCTGTGAATTGCGCGCGGCATCGGTGTCTTCGATGCGCAGGACAAATTGCCCCCCGGTGTGACGGGCGTAGAGCCAGTTGAACAAAGCGGTGCGCGCCCCGCCAATGTGCAGGTAACCCGTCGGACTTGGTGCAAATCGAACTCGAACTGTCATAGGCCGCGAAGGCTAGCGACAGGACGGCCCCCGCCAAAAGGGGAAAGTTTCCGCCAGTCCGTCTTGCCCATTGCGCAGTGGCTTGTCCATGGCTAGGGTGCCCGATCATCAGACAGCCATGATTTTATCTGCCGCCATTCGTTTCCAGCGCCGCGTGCTTCAAACTGCGGGTTGCTGTCTCATCGGCCTGTCCCTGTCCGCGCAGGATGCAGCGCTCGACTGGGACAAGGAACGGCAGTTCTGGTCATTCCAGCCGCCCAAGGCGCAGGCGCAACCGCCTGTGAAGAACCGCAGATGGCCTTCGCAGCCGCTTGACCACTTCATTCTCGCCACACTGGAGCGAAACCGGCTCGCGCCCTCACCTGAAGCCGACCGGCGCACATTGATCCGCCGGCTGACGCTTGATCTCACCGGCCTGCCACCCACGCCCGGGGAGGTGACGGCCTTTGTCAGTGACCGCAAAGCGGATGCCTACGCGCAACTGGTGGAACGACTGCTGGCCTCGCCGCGCTTTGGCGAGCGGATGGCCAGCTTGTGGCTGCCGCTGGCGCGTTACGCCGAGGACCAGGCGCATCAGGTGGGCAACGACACCAAGGCCTTCTATCCGAACGCATGGATTTACCGCGAGTGGGTGATCAACGCCTTCAATCGTGATCTGCCCTATGACCAGTTCATCCGCCTGCAATTGGCGGCAGACAAGTTCCAGGACGCGAAGGAAGCCGACCTCGCAGCACTGGGCTTTCTTGGGCTGGGCCACAAGTATTACAACCGCAACCGCCTCGAAGTGCAGGCGGACGAATGGGAGGACCGCGTGGACACCGTCTCGCGCGCCATGCTCGGCCTGACCGTTGCCTGCGCGCGCTGCCACGACCACAAGTTCGAGCCCATCACCATGCGCGACTATTACGCGCTGGCGGGCGTGTTCGCCAGCACCCGCATGGTGAACCGCAAACCCGATGGCAAACAGGAGGACGGCAAGACCGAGGCGGCGAAGATGGATGCGCGCACCTTGCACGTTGTGGAGGACGCGGAGACGAAAAACCTGAACATCTTCCTGCGTGGCAACGTGGACCAGAAAGGCCCGGAAGTGCCGCGCGGCTTCCTGCAAATCCTGTCGAAGCACGAGCCTGCGAAT
>CAYQCZ010000595.1:0-2103 GCA_964415955.1 uncultured Verrucomicrobiota bacterium
TGATCATGCGGGGCGCGGAGGAAATCGATGGCACGGTCGCCAATCAACAGCGCGAAGTCCGGCATGGTGGCGGTGTCGTTGGATTCCAGCAGCCTGAACTCCGGTTTCAGGCCCTTTTCGGCCAGCAGCACTTTCAGGAGATTGACGCTCGTCAGCGAAGCCGGATCGCAGTGGATCACGGCAGCTTCCTCGACGGGCTTGCGATGGGCGAGGAAGACGCTGACCACATCACCCAGTGATGCCACGGCGATGCCATCCAGCACGTCGTAACGGTCCTTGAAGAGCACTTCCGTGATGCTGACCAGCGCGGCATCCAGTTCGTTCTTGTCCAGCATCACGGCGAGTTTGGAGGGCGTGACAAACGTGATCTCATCTTCGAGTCCGCGCGTCAGAGGGACGGCGTTGAGGTAGGGCACGGAACCGACGCGGAAAGGCGCGAGGGAGTCGCGCAACAGACTTTCCGTCTCGAGATGGCTGGCGCGCTGTTCACGCTCGATGCGGTTGAGCAGTTCGTCCGTGGTTTCGGCCGGTGCCAGACGCAGCTTTGGAATCTCATCTGCCATGCGCGTGGAAGCTAGAATCCCATTCTGTTGAAAGCAACCGGTGGATTATCTCTGCACGGCGAGGAAGGCGATGAGGTCCGCCGCCTCCTGCGCGGTCAGGCCTGCGAGCAAGCCCTCCGGCATGAGCGAAACCTGCGAGGCGGTGAGGCGGTCGATGCCGGACATGGGCAGGCGGATGTCGCTTCCATCCACCCCGCGCAATGTGAGTTGGGCTTCCGTGCGGTGAAGCACGAAGCCGCTGTAGGTGCTGCCATCGCGGGCATCGACCGTCTGCAGAATCCATTCCGGGGCAATGACACGGGAAGGTTCCAGGAGTGATTGCAGGATCTGCTCGCGGCTCAGACGCGCGCCAATGCCTGTAAGGTCCGGGCCGATGGATCTGCCCTCTGTGCCCATTTTATGGCAGTTGGCGCATTGCAGGCCGCCTTCAGACAGGAAGATTTGCCGGCCCCGTTGCGGGTCTCCGGGCAGTGCCAGGATGGCGGCCGGGCTGGGATTGGCCCCCAGCTTTTCCAGACGTTCACCGGCTGGCAGGAAACGCTCGAGCAGATCACGAACACTTCCGTCCGGATGAGCCTGAATGAACTTTCTGGCCGCATCGCTGCGGCCTTCTGGCGGCAGGGTGGACCGGTCCAGTTCCATGACCTTCGCCAGCGCCATCGCCATGGGGTCGCCGGCATCGGGCGATGATGCGGCATCCGGGCTTTGGCCGCCCAGTGCGAGAATCCAATCATGCATCAGGCGGAGCCCGCTGGCATCAATGGCGGATGTGCCGATGGGTGGCATGTGGCCTGCGCCGGCCTTGGCCATGCGATAAAGCAGGACGGAACGGAAAGGCTGGCCCGGCTCCACAAGGGCCGCGTTTCGCAGCCCGAGCTGCCCCTGGGTGGGCGGCATGCTGATGAGGTTCATCTTGTCATGCGCCAGTTCATCCCGGACATCGAAGGTTGCGGCGCTGGCGCCACCGGTCTGGTGGCAATGGGAACAGTTGACGTGCAGATAGTGGCGGGCGCTCTGATCCAGGTCTGCCATGGCCGCATGCGGCGGGGCGGGGGATTTCGGTGGTTTGGGCGGTTGCTGGAAATATCCCAGCTGCTGGAAGGTCTCCAACAGCGTTTGTCCTGACTGTTCGTTGGTTGCCAGGGCCAGTTGCTGCGCGCGGAATCCCAGCACCGTGGAGGATTTGGGTGTGTGGCAGACCATGCATTCACTGCGGGCCGAAAAGCGCCATTCTATGCGCCTTGAGCTGCCGGGGGCCTCGCGGTCATTCACCTCGAAGACGCGGACCGCACCTTCTCTGGCAACCAGTTCCGCATCGGTTTGATCATCGTTCCAGCGATAGGTGTAGGCCTGCCAGGACGCACCGTCGAAGTGAAGCAGTTGTGTTTCGATGCGACGTCTGGAGGCGGGGTTGCCCGCTTCCATGTCAAGCGAGAGTGTTTTTGCCAGCACTGCGTTTTCCGGATACGTCCATGAACCACGAATCCAGCCGCGCATCCGGTCCATGCGGGATTCAATGCCCATGGTTTCCAGTCCGGGG
>CAYQCZ010000595.1:2113-2678 GCA_964415955.1 uncultured Verrucomicrobiota bacterium
CTCCGCATGCGCGCCGTCCGCCCACAACGGCGTGGCTACTGCGTAGGGCAGCACACCGGGCGCGGGTGTGACAGGCATGCCCGGAGTGAACAAGCCTGTGCCGCTCAGCCTGCGTGGGAAGGCATGGGAAAGGCCGGAGGCGGGGTTGCGCGAGATGCGGTGGATGCCGCCTTCGTAACCGACGGCAAACAATTCGCGATCGTTGGTCTCCCCAAAGCAGATGATTTGCACGCCGGTGCTGGCAATCTCAACAGGCTGGGCACCGTTCTTCTCCGCGTCCAGGCGCCACATTTTGCCGGTGATCCAGTCCGCGTAGATGTATTGGCCATGCAGTTCGGGCAGTTGTGAACCGCGATAGACGAATCCGCCGGTGATGGAGCGTGCCTCGGCATGGGAATGCTGGGCAGCCGGCGGCAGGATGGGCGTCGGGCCGCGTGGGGCATTGGGTTTGATGGGCTGGGAACCTTCCATGATGCTCCAGCCGTAATTGCCGCCGCGTTCGACGCGATATACCAGTTCCCAGACGTCCCAGCCGACGTCCCCCACCCAGAGGCCGCCCGTGGTG
>CAYQCZ010000596.1:0-1919 GCA_964415955.1 uncultured Verrucomicrobiota bacterium
GCGGCGCGCGCCGGCGTGGTGACCTTCACCGCCAGAATGCCCTCCCGGTAGCGGCGGCCATCACAGGCCGGGCACTTGACGAAGATGTCACTGAGAAACTGCATTTCGATCTTCTCGAAGCCCGCTCCCCGGCAGCGTTCACACTGGCCAAGCACGAAATTGAAGCTGAAATGACCTGGCTTCAAGCCGGCTGCCTTCGCCTCGGCGGACTGGGCGAAGAAATCACGGATCAGATCAAATGCGCCGACATACACGGCGGGATTGGACCGGGGCGTTTTGCCCAGCGAGGACTGGTCCACCATGACCACGCGACGCAGGGACTCCCAGCCTTCCAATCGTGCGTGTGAAGGCCGTGACGGGGCCGCTACGGCCTCCGCCCCGTCGGCATCCTCCGCGCCGCTGCGCTCCGCAGGGCCGCCGAGGTGCTCCTGCAAAAGGGGCAGCAACACCTCTCGGACAAGCGTGGTCTTGCCGGAGCCGCTCACGCCCGTGATGCAGACAAGCCTGCCGAGGGGGATGTCCACAGACACATTCTGGAGATTGTGCATGCTGGCATGGGAAAGCTTCAGTTGGCGGAGGGAATGGGTCCGGATGCGCGCGGCAGCCATCGGGTCTCGGGAAATCATTTTTCGTCCGCTCAAATACGCACCGGTGAGCGATGCCGTGGAGGCCTCCAGCGCCTTCACATCCCCTTGAAACACCAGATTGCCGCCGCGTTCCCCCTGTTCCGGCCCGAGGTCCACCACCATGTCCGCCGCCTGGATGATCGCAGATTCATGCTCCACCACCACGACCGTGTTGCCGAGGTCGCGCAGACGCCTGAGAATGGCCACCAGACGGACGGTGTCACGGGCATGCAGACCGACGCTTGGCTCATCCAGCACGTAGAGGGCGTTCACCAATCCGGAACCGAGGCAGGCGGTCAGATTGACCCGTTCGGTCTCCCCGCCGGAGAGCGATCGCGTATTGCGGTCCAACGTGAGATGGCCCAGCCCCATTTCCACCATGAACCCCAGCCGTCCGGCCACCTCGTGCAGGGCCATGGCGACCGGATCGCTGGAGACATGCGTGCGAGATGCCGCCAGCGACTGCACCACGCGCCATGAATCCTCCAGGGGCAGTGCGTAAAATGCCGGCAGGGACAGGCCGGCGGGCTGTTTTGACCCGGACGGGTGCGTGCCCGTTCCGGCAGGGATGCGATACAGCACCGCATCGGGCTGGAGGCGTCCCCCCTTGCACTCGGGGCAGGTGGTGTAGGCGCGGTAGCGCGACAGAAGCACGCGCACATGCATTTTGTAGGCCTTGCTTTCCAGCCAGCGGAAATAGCCCTTCACGCCATACCAGGCGCGCGGCCAGGTCATCGATGCATCCCTGCCGTAGCCATCGTCACCTTCGATCACCCACTTCTGCTGCACGGGCGGCAGCTCATCAAAAGGCACATCCATGGGGATGCCTCGGGCGCGGCAGAACTTTTTCAGATCACGCTGGCATTCGGCACCCTGGCCTGTCTGCCAGGGCCTTACAGCACCTTTGGCGAGGGAGAGGCGCCGGTCCGGGATGGCAAGATTGTAATCGATGGTGATGACGCGTCCGAACCCCTTGCAAGCCGGACAGGCCCCGACCGGGTTGTTGAAACTGAACAGCGAGGGTGAAGGCTCGCGGTAATCAATGTCGCATGTGGCGCAGTGGAAATGCCTTGAAAACCTCAGGGCAGCACCGGTGCCGGACGGCTGTTGGCGCGCGTGGACGACCAGCCGCCCCTTGCCATAGTGGAAGGCCTGCTCGCAGGCCTCGATGAAGCGTGACCGGCTTGCGTCCGTGAGGCGCACGCGATCCTGTATGACCGTGAGGGCGGTGGATGCGGAGAGCCGGGGCAGAGCATCTTCAACACGGACAACATCCTCACCGATCCAAAGGCG
>CAYQCZ010000596.1:1929-2664 GCA_964415955.1 uncultured Verrucomicrobiota bacterium
ATAGCCCTGCTGAGCGAGCAGGCTCAGGGATTCCGCAATGCCCAGCCTGGCTGAAACCGGAAGCTCAAAGGCGATCATGATGTCATGCCCCGGCCTCCCGTCCCCCTCCGCACCCAGGCGCATCCGCACATCCGTCCAGATGGCCTGCGGCGTGTCCTTCCGCACCGGACTGCCGCAGCTCCTGCAATGCAGGCGGGCGATGTGCGGCCAGATGACCTTCATGTAATCGCACACCTCCGTCATCGTCCCCACCGTGGAGCGGCTGGTGCGCACGCTGTTGCGCTGCTCGATGGCGATGGCCGGAGGGATGCCCTCGATGCTGTCCACGCGCGGCTTGTCCATGCGGTCGAAGAACTGCCGGGCATACGGGCTGAAGGTTTCGATGTAGCGCCGCTGGCCCTCGGCAAACAGCGTGTCGAACGCGAGCGAACTTTTGCCCGAGCCGCTCAGTCCCGTGATGACGATCAAATGCTGTTTGGGCAGATCGAGATCAAATCCCTTCAGATTGTTCTGCCGCACGCCACGCAGGCGGATCAGTGAGTCGGGGCTGGACGCCATGGGCGGCGAAGATAGGCCTGAAGGCGGGAGTGTCAACGAACGGCTGGGCATCTCCGCCTGCTGGAAACGCCGGGAGGCGGTTTATCCAGGGTTTGCCGGTAGCGTGTGATGCCGACCCCGAACGCCACGACCGCAAACAGCAGTATGGGCCAGGCATGTGGCAGGGAATCGTGAAAA
>CAYQCZ010000597.1:0-2660 GCA_964415955.1 uncultured Verrucomicrobiota bacterium
TCAAGCTCGACGAGCCCGAGAACAAGGATTTTGTGGATCCGCTTTATGGCAGGACCTATCTGCCGCGCAAATTCAAGACGGCCTTCGTCATTCCGCCGTTGAATGACATGGACGTCCTCACCAACGACCTCGGCTTTATTGCCATCGTCGAAAACGACCAGGTGGTCGGTTACAACCTCGCGGTTGGCGGCGGCATGGGACGCAGCCACGGCAACGCACAGACCTATCCCCGCCTGGCATCGCTTGTCGGGTTCTTCACACCGGACCAGTTGGTGGATGTCGCCAAGGCCGTGCTGACCATTCATCGCGACTTCGGTGACCGGACGGACCGCAAACATGCGCGCCTCAAATACGTGGTGGAAGAACGTGGTGTGGACTTCATCCGCAGCGAAGTGGAGAAACGCGCCGGTGTGAAACTGGGCGCGGCACGCGACTACACGTTCGCCAGCACATCGGACATTTATGACTGGCGCAAACAGGTGGACGGAAGGTGGTTCATTACTTTGTTCGTCGAGACGGGCCGCGTGAAGGACGTGGAAGGGCACACCATGAAAACCGCCCTGCGCCAGGTCGCGGAGCAGTTTCCGAACATCGAGTTCCGCCTGACTGCCAACCAGAATGTGATCCTGGCAAACGTCGCCGAAACCGACAAAGGGGCGGTGGATGCGCTTCTCGCGAAACACGGTGTGAAGACCGCCAATCAGGCCTCCGTGCTTCACGCGGCGTCCATGGCCTGTCCGGCCCTGCCCACCTGCGGACTGGCTCTGGCTGAATCCGAGCGCATGCTGCCCGGCCTGGTGGATCGCATTGAGAAAATGTGCGGCGACCTCGGCCTGACCCATGAGGAAATCGTCATCCGCTCAACGGGCTGCCCGAACGGATGCGCGCGGCCTTACATGGCCGAGATGGGCTTTGTGGGCAAGGCCCCTGGACGCTATCAACTGTGGCTTGGCGGCAACGCCTCCGGGACACGTCTGAACACGCTGTTCAAGGACGTCGTGAAGGAGGCTGAGCTGGAAACCGAACTCCGGCCTATCCTGTCCCGCTTTGCCACCGAACGCAGTTCCGGCGAACGCTTTGGCGACTGGTGCGACCGGGTGTTGTTGAAGGAGCAGGCACAGAGTTCCAACTAGACGCTCAGAACCATGCCTGTCTCCAAGCACTCCGCCTACCGTCGCTTTGGCAGCTATCGCTCTTTCGCAGAGGCTGACGCCGAGCTGCGCGATTACTGGTGGTCGCGCACACCCGAGGAAAGAATGGAGGCGCTGGAAAATTTGAGAATCCGCATCTATGGCGAAGAGAACATTAACGCCCGAATTCCGCGAATTTTTGGAGTGCCTGAATCACACCGGGGTTGAGTATCTGCTGGTGGGCGGCTACGCCGTAAATTACTACGGCCATCATCGATTCACCGAAGACATCGATTTCTGGATCGCAACCACCGATGAGAACTTCCAAAGGCTGCTGTCCGCCATCCGCCGTTTTTTTGGCGAAGACTTGGCGGGGCTGGACATGAATTTTTTGAAAAACAATGAATCACTCTATCTGGGCCGGGTGCCGGACAAAATTGAAGTCTTTCAAAAGGCATCCGGTCTGGAATTCAGCGCGGCATACCCCCGGCGTGTTGAAGCGATGCTGGAGAATGTTCCGGTCAAGATCGTCTCCCTCTCAGATCTGCGCGCCAACAAGCGGGCCAGTGCAAGGAACAAGGACCTGGCCGACCTCGAAAAGCTGCCGGAAGCCTGAATAGAAAATTCAAACCATGACTCCCGAACAAATCAACCAGGCTAATGCAGAGCTGCATGGCAAGTCCGCCCTCGACGTCGTCAAGTGGGCCATCGCCCAAGCTGGCGGTCGCGCCATCGTATCAACCAACTTCCGCCCCTACGAGGCGGTCATCCTGCATTTGGTGACACAAGTGCAGCCAGATATTCCCGTGCTGTGGGTCGATCACGGCTACAACCGTCCGGCGACTTACCAGCACGCCGAGCAGCTCAGGTCCCGGCTTAAGCTGAACATCAAGCCCTACCTGCCAAAACTGACCGCCGCGCACTATGACGCCGTCTTTGGCGGCATGCCCGAGCCGACGCCGGAAAACGAGGAACGCATCAAGGCCTTCAGCACCGTGATGAAGCTGGAGCCCTTTCAGCGCGGCATGAAGGAACTCGCGCCCACCGTCTGGATCACCGCCCTGCGCAAGGTGCAGAATCCGAACCGCGCCGGACTCGACATCGTGTCGCCGGACGGCAACTTCCATTCGCTCAAGCTCAGCCCCGTCTTCCATTGGAGCGATGCCGAGATGGAAGCCTACCTGAAACAGCACAACCTGCCCAACGAATGGGACTACTTCGATCCCGCCAAAGCCGACGAGAAGCGCGAGTGCGGATTGCATGCAGCGTGGGGCGGGAAGGCAGTCGCCAAAGAATGAACCTGAACCGCAGATGCACGCGGATCAACGCAGATGGGCTGCGATTCGATCTGCGTTCATCTGTGTTGATCTGCGGTTAAAATGAATTCCTATCACCTCGACCACCTGCAATACCTCGAAACGGAGGCCATCCACATCATGCGTGAAGTGGCGGCCGAGTTTGAGCGGCCCGCCCTCTTGTTCTCCGGCGGCAAGGACTCGATCTGCCTCCTCCGCCTCGCCGAAAAGGCCT
>CAYQCZ010000598.1:0-2659 GCA_964415955.1 uncultured Verrucomicrobiota bacterium
ACATACCGCACATCCCAGTTCTTCGCCGTGGCCGCCCCTACGAGAGCCTCGACCAGCAGCCCCTCATGGATCCACGACGCGATGCGCCGATGGCCACCATCAGCACCGTGCAGGCCGGGATCATCCGCAAGGACCTGACGCGCATTGAAGAGGCCCGTGCCGCGCTCAAAAAGTTCACCGTGGCGCAGCTCATCGAAATATCGGCCAGGGCGGGTGAATTTTTCCTCAATGGCACCCTGCCGGTCGGCGACAAGGGGCACACACAGACCGCGCAGCAATACATCGAGACGCTCTCCGCCACGAGCGGTCTCCCTCATGTGATGGTGCGCCGCAACATGGCGAAGATTCACTACTCGCTCACCCACATGCACGTGGTGCTCAACGGTCTCACACGCGGGCTGGATCTCTCGATCATCGACAGGGGTTCCGGCGAACAGTTCGGCACGCGCATCAGTTATTTCCCCACTGCCAAAGCACTTGGGCTGGTCATGCCCAGCAATTCACCGGCTGTGAACTCCCTGTGGCTGCCGGCCATCGCGCTCAAAACGCCCGTCATCCTCAAGCCCGGGCGCGAGGAGCCATGGACCCCATATCGCCTCATTCAAGCCTTCATCGCCGCCGGATGCCCACAGGAAGCGTTTGGCTTTTACCCGACCGATCACGAAGGAGCTGCGGAGATTTTGAAATCCTGCGGACGTGCATTGATCTTCGGCGACAAGGCCACCACGGCCCAATACGCGGGCAATCCCGGCGTGCAGGTGCATGGGCCAGGTTTCAGCAAGATTCTGGTTGGTGAGGATGAAATCGAGCGATGGCCGGAGCTGATCGACTTGATGGTGAGTTCCATCGCCGAAAACGGCGGGCGCAGTTGCGTGAACGCCTCGGCTGTCGTTGTGCCCAAGTATGGACGTGAAATCGCGGATGCCCTGGCACAAAAACTCGGACCTGTTGTTCCTACGCCACCCGAGGACGAAAATGCCCGTCTCTCCGCATTCGCCAATCCCAAGATGGCCGATTACATCGAGAATGCCATCGAGCAGGATTTGAAAGCGGCTGGAGCGGAGGACGTGACCGCGAAGTATCGCAACGGACCACGCAAGGTCGAGTTCCAGAACCGGGTCTATCTGCGCCCCACCATTGTGCGCTGTGATTCCTTTGAGCACCCGCTTTCAAACCGCGAATTCTTGTGTCCCTACGCCAGTGTCGTGGAAGTGCCGCAGGCGCAGATGCTCGAAAAGATCGGCCCGTCACTGGTGGTGACAGCCATCACGAAGGACGCCGCCTTCATCGACAAACTGCTCGAGAGCGACCTGATCGAACGCCTGAACATCGGGCGGATTCCGACCATGAAGATTTCCTGGGACCAGCCGCACGAGGGCAACATGTTTGAGTTCCTATGGAAACGCCGTTCGATCGAACGCGAATAAATGGCTGTAATTTGAACATTGAGGCCGGACATGGTTGCGCATAGCTTCGGAGTGCAATGCAGTCAGAAGATTACAACGGGAAGATCAAGGTCGTGGGTCGGCGCGGGACTTATTCTGGCGGCCTGCAAGGCTCGCAAGGCTTCTTCGAGATGATCATCGCACTGCGCCGAGGACAGCCGTTTCTTCCAAAAGGGGTCTATCGGTTCAAAACTTATGACGAGGAGCAGGAATGGACGATGAACATGCTCACCCGTCCGAAAGCCGGCCCCCAACCGTAACGGACTTGGTCAACGTGTGCCGCCGGTTCAATGAACTCGGCGTAAATTACCTGGTGGTGGGTGGATTCGCCGTCAACCAGCACGGGCTGGCGCGGGCCACAATGGATATTGATCTGCTGCTGGACGATTCCCTCGAAAACCAGGCACGGGCAAAGCTCGGCTTGGAAGTTCTTCCCGACAAGGCGGTTCGCGAACTGGGCGATGACGATCTTCGGGACTATGTCGTTGTCCGAGTGTGTGACGAAGTGGTGGTGGACCTGATGACCAAAGCTTGCGGAATTTCCTATCAGGAAGCCGCACCAGAAATTCAAGTGTTCACCATCAACGGTGTGCCCATACCTTTCGCTTCACCAAGGATGTTGCTTCGCATGAAACAGACCTACAGGGACAAGGATGCGGAAGACCGCGCGTTTCTGGAGGCAAAGATTGCGCGGGAAAACCTTTGACTGAACGACTGTCCTGGAATTCGCATTCGATTCGAGCATCTCAATCCATGAGACATGCGTGGAAACCCAAGAGGCGTGAAGAAGCCCCATTACAAAAGCCTGAAAATGGCTGGCATCGCCACCCTCGCACTCCTGGCAGTGGTGTGGAGTTCCGTAGGCCTTCCCAAGTGGCACCAAGGGTATTTGGAGCGGATTGATTACCTCCCGGCTCCGGAGGGCATGGTGTTCGTCCCGGCGGGCGAGTTCTGGCGGGGCACGGATAATCCCAAGGCCGCGCCAGATGAGCGTCCTTTGCGTCGGGAGTTTGTGAGGGCGTTCTACATCGACCGCACGGAGGTGACGAACCGGGAGTTCAAGCGTTTCAAACCCGAGCACAGTTACCCGGACGGAGCGGACACCCTTCCTGCCACGCATGTTTACAAGCACGAGGCCGAGGCGTATGCCCGATGGGCCGGCAAACGCCTTCCAACCGCCGCAGAGTGGGAGAAGGCCGCGCGTGGCGATGATG
>CAYQCZ010000599.1:0-2639 GCA_964415955.1 uncultured Verrucomicrobiota bacterium
CGATGATGTGCCCCTGCATGCCCGCCACAGCCACGGGCCTGAGGTCGTCAGACGGGGTGGTGCCGGACGCAGGCAGCCATCCGCGCCTGATCAGCCACGCGTAGAGCTGCTCGTCATAAAGAATCATATACGCCGATGCGCAGATGGTGACCAACCCCACCATGGTGACGATCGGCAGCAACTCGGGGCCGATCAACCCACCGGCCTGCCCTTTGGCCACAAGGATCAGTGAAAACTCGCTCACCTGGGCCACCGTGATGCCGGTCAACACGGACGTTCTTCTCCTTTGACCCAGCACCCTTAGAATGGCCGCGAACAGGACAAGCTTTCCTGCCAGCACGAAGAAGGACAGCAGAAGAACGGTGCCGATACGTGCCAGACCGGCGTGGACATCCATGTTCACACCCAGCGATACAAAAAAGATCGCCACAAAAAAGTTCATCAACGGACGGACGCGTCGTTGCAGGTCGTGGTTGTAGGGCAGCTGCGCGAGGCTGATCCCGGCGAGAAAGGCGCCAATGGCCGGTGACAGTTCCAGCACATGGGCGGCCAGGACGAGCAGAAAGCACCAGCACAAGGACCAGATCAGCAGGGCGTCCGGCACGCTGGACACCCACTTGGAAGGAGCCGCCAGCATCTCGCGGGACGCGAACACCACCAGGCCAAGCAGCACCAGCAACCCGCCCAGCGCCTTGAGCGCATTCCACGCCACCGTGGAGGCTTCCATCCCGGCACCGTTTCCCATGCCGCCGATGACCGTCAGCATCAGGATCACCACCACGTCCTGGACCAGAAAGATGCCCACCGCGATCCTTCCATGCAGGGAATACAGGGCGCGCTTCTCATCCAGCAGTTTGACCACGACCACCGTGCTGCTGAAGGTCAATGCGGCAGCCAGAAAGACCGATTCCATCGGCTTGAAATCCAGTGCCCATCCCACGGCGAACCCGCCAGCCATGGTCAGCACCACCTGGGCCAGGCCCGCGACCACCGCCACCTTGCCCACGTCCTTGAACTTGCTGAAATTCAGTTCCAGTCCCACAAGAAAAAGCAGGAGCACAATGCCCGCCTCGGCAATGATCTCCAGGGAATGGGTGATGTGAACCAACCCTGCCAGCGGGCCCAGTGCCAGGCCGGCAAAGAGGTAGGCAGCGATGGTGGGCATGCGGATGACCCGCGCCATCAACGCAAACAGCGCCGCGCCCATGACGATGAGGCCAAGCCCTTGAATGAATGTTGTGTCAATCATGTCCGAATGATCCCGGCCGAAGGTCCGTGCTGGAGTTTGCGCCCAATGGCAGACACGGGCAACGCGGAAGAATCCCGTTCGGCATTCTGGACGATGCCCCGAAAAAATTCGATGCATTTTGGAATTCCAACTTGTGCATGGAACGAACCGGGGCGACAATGGACGCGTCAACGGATTTTGAGCCTCAAGCTCCTGACGATCTTTGTGATTTTTCGATTTAACCCTGCCATGTTCGTGATTGGGAAATTGTGTCCTTGAACCGTAAGCTCAATGAGCAGGGATCATAAGCCTTATGCGAAAGCCGACGACAGGCCTTTACTGGAAGTCGGACGCCTTCAGGCCGATCCCACCTGTTCCCGGTCAGTTCAAAGGAACTGTTGACACACGGCATTACGGCGGGGTTATTCCTTCAGCGCGTTCCTGATCGGAGCGACGATACCCGCCATCCGGCGGGTCTTTTTTGTCTTTGTGAAGCCCTTCCGCCTGTTGCTACGCTGTTCCCATGGCGCAGGCCGATCTGTTCTCGAAATCCGGCAGCAAGGATGCACACGCACCTGTCTGCGCCAGCCCGTCCACGGACGAGTCCTCGCAAGTCCGCCCTGCCCCGCTGGCGGCGCGCATGCGTCCATCCTCTCTGGAGGAATACGCCGGACAGCAGCACATTCTTGGGCCGGGCCAGTTGCTGCGGCGCGCCATCGAGGCCGACCGCATCCAGTCGTTGATCTTCTTCGGACCTCCTGGCACCGGGAAAACGACGCTTGCCCAGATCATCGCCGCACGCACCCGCAGCAAATTTGAGAAACTCAGCGGCGTGGAATCCAATGTCGCCGACATGCGGCGCGTGCTTTCCTCCGCCACGAACCGGCTTCACAACACGGGCGAGCCGACCATTCTGTTCATTGATGAGATTCACCGGTTCAACAAGGCGCAACAGGATGTGCTGCTGCCGGATGTCGAGGCCGGCGTGGTGCGTCTGATCGGAGCCACGACGCACAATCCGTTTTTCTTCGTCAATTCACCACTGGTCTCCCGCTCCCAAATCTTCGAGCTGCGACCGCTGGAAGAAGGGGATCTGCTGGGCCTGCTGCGCAGGGCGCTTGCCGACAGCGGACGCGGGCTGGGCTATCTGAAAATCCAGGCGGACGAGGACGCGCTCCAGCATCTCGCACGTGTCTCCGACGGTGACGCCCGCAAGGCGCTGAACAGCCTGGAAATTGCCGCCTTGACCACCGAGCCGGATGCTTCCGGAACGATCCGCATCACCTGCCATGTGGCCGAGCAAAGCATCCAGAAGAAGGCCGTGGTTTATGATGGGGACGGAGACGCCCACTACGACACCATCTCCGCGTTCATCAAATCCATGCGCGGCAGCGACCCGGATGCCACCCTT
>CAYQCZ010000600.1:0-2638 GCA_964415955.1 uncultured Verrucomicrobiota bacterium
CACACGGGCCACTGGGAAATCGGCCTGCCGGTCAAGGCGGCAGCGGAGGATATCAAGCGCCTTGGAGGCCTGCCCTTCGCTGGATTTGTGTCCGATCCCTGCGATGGACGCACGCAGGGAACCACCGGCATGTTCGATTCCCTCCCTTATCGCAACGACGCCGCACAAGTATTCCGCCGCCTGATCCGCTCGCTGCCCGTGCGCTCGGGGGTCATCGGTGTCGCCACCTGTGACAAAGGCCTTCCCGCCATGATGATGGCACTGGCCGGAACACCGGACCTGCCCTGTGTGCTGGTGCCGGGCGGTGTCACACTGCCTCCGGAAACGGGCGAGGACGCAGGGGCCGTGCAGACGTTGGGAGCGCGGTTCTCCCATGGACTGGTGACCTTGGAAGAAGCCGCGGAACTGGGCTGCAAAGCCTGCGGCTCACCAGGCGGCGGGTGCCAGTTTCTGGGCACAGCCGCCACATCGCAGGTCGTGGGCGAAGCACTGGGCTTGTCCCTGCCGCACTCCGCGCTTGCGCCTTCGGGGGAACCGGTGTGGACGGACATGGCCGTGCGCTCGGCCCGCGCGCTTCTTTCCCTGGAAAAATCCGGCTTGAAATGCCGGGACATCCTGACCGATGCCGCCATTCGCAATGCCATGGTCGTGCATGCCGCCTTTGGTGGTTCCACGAACCTGCTGCTGCACATCCCGGCCATCGCGCATGCCGCCGGGTTGCGCAGACCGGCCGTGGAAGACTGGATTGATGTGAACAAACGCACGCCACGGCTTGTGAGCGTCCTGCCCAACGGCCCGGTGCATCATCCCACAGTCAGGGCTTTTCTGGCGGGCGGTGTTCCGGAGGTCATGCTGCACCTGCGCGAACTGGGGTTGCTCGACACCAGTGTTCAGACGGTTTCAGGAATGACGCTGGATGAAGTGCTGGACTGGTGGCAGGCAAGTGAACGACGTTCCCGCTTCCGTGACATCCTCAAACAGTCGGACGGCGTGGATGCAGACGATGTGATTCTCCCTCCGGAAAGAGCGAAGGCACGCGGCCTCACCAGCACGGTCACATTTCCCAGAGGCAATCTTGCTCCCGAAGGCGCGGTCATCAAAAGCACGGCCATTGATCCATCCGTCATCGATGCTGACAATGTGTATCGCAAGGAAGGGCCGGCGCGCGTGTTCACCAGTGAACGCGCCGCCATCACCGCCATCAAGGAAGGTGCTGTCAGGGCGGGTGATGTGCTGGTGCTGGCAGGCTGCGGGCCGATGGGCACCGGCATGGAGGAAACCTACCAGCTTACCAGCGCGCTGAAACATCTGCCCTTCGGCAAACACGTGGCACTGGTGACAGATGCGCGTTTCAGCGGCGTCAGCACGGGCGCATGCATCGGGCACGTGGGGCCGGAGGCATTGGCGGGAGGACCGCTGGGAAAACTCATGGACGGCGACATCATCCGTATCGTCATCGACAGGAACACCGGCGAGGGCAGCATGAATCTGGTGGGAACTGGCGGACGCGGATTCAGTCCGGAGGAAGGAGCGACACTGCTGGCCGGGCGCACACCGCGTCCGGACCTTGCGCCCAATCCAAAGCTGCCTGCGGACACACGCCTTTGGGCGGCGCTGCAACGGGTGAGCGGCGGCACATGGGGCGGCTGCGTGTTTGACGTGGCATCCATTGAAAAGGCGCTTTCCGGAAGGGACTGATTGTGTCGATCACCCGCGCATTTGCTTTCGACGCCAAAGCTGCTTACTCTCCGCGCCGTGCCTGATTTCTCAGCCAAGCTCTGGAAGGAATTGTCCTCGTGCAAACGCTTCACGCTCATTGCCGGACCCTGTGTGATCGAGAATGAATCCCTTTGCATGCGGGTGGCCAGGACCATGATCAAAACCTGCGGGGCGCTGGACATCCGCTACGTTTTCAAGGCCAGTTTCGACAAGGCCAACCGCACTTCCGGAAAGTCATATCGCGGGCCGGGCATCGAGGAGGGGCTGAAGGTTTTGGAGCGCGTCCGCAGTGAATTTGGAGTGCCCGTGCTGACCGATGTGCACACCGAAGGGCAGGCGCTCGCGGCGGGCGAGGTGGTGGACATCCTGCAAATCCCCGCGTTCCTCTGCCGCCAGACGGACTTGATCCATGCGGCGGTATGCACCGGCAAGATCGTGAACATCAAGAAGGGCCAGTTCCTGTCACCCCAGGAGATGGGCCAGGTGGTGCTCAAGGCTGTGGATGGCGGGACGGGCAGGGTGATGCTCACGGAGCGCGGCACCACCTTTGGTTACAACAATCTCGTTTCCGACATGCGCGCCATGCCGATACTCAAGCGCTTCGGCCTTCCTGTGATTTTTGATGCGACGCATTCCGTGCAATTGCCGGGGGGCGGAGGTGACAAGTCCGCAGGGCAGCGCGAATTCGCACCCCTGCTGGCCCGGTGTGCCGTGGCCGCCGGTGCGGACGGTGTTTTCGTGGAGACACATCCCGATCCGGACAAGGCATTGAGCGACGGCCCGAACATGGTTCCCCTGGCGGACATGCCACGCCTGTTGAGGACACTGCTCAAAGTCCGCGACGCCGTGCGGTGAGCCGTTTCAAGGAAAGACAAAACGCATGCCACCCCTCACTGCGAAACAACTGACCCCGCGCCTG
>CAYQCZ010000601.1:0-1478 GCA_964415955.1 uncultured Verrucomicrobiota bacterium
AACCGATCCCATCCCAATACCAAATATTGAAACAATGATCCCGGACTGTCCCCGTCTCATTCCCGATGAAAGGCTTCAGGTCTTTGGTATTGAGCAAACCTCGGCGCATCAAGTCTCGCTCAAGCACCATGAATGGCAGCCAAGCAAACAAACCAACGCTTGAGACAACCTTGATGAATTTGCCAGCACTGCGATTCATAGCTCCGTTCGATCACACCCCCAGCGGCTCGAACAACCCATCCACCTTGCCGGTGCTGTCCTGAAACTTGTCGAGCCGAACACCCGCACGATCCAGCAACGTGAGATGGAGATTGGCCAGTGGCGCGGGCTTGTCGAAACGGATGTGGCGTCCGCCTTTCATGCCATGCGCTCTGCCGCCAGCTACAAGGACTGGCAGGTTCACGTGGTCATGCACATTGGGATTGCCCATGCCGCTGCCGTAGAGCAGCAGCGTGTGGTCCAGCAAGGAGCCTTGACCGTCCGGTGTCGCCTTGAGCTTGCCGAGGAATTCCGCAAACAACGACACATGGAAGCGGTTGATCTTGGCCATGCGGGCAACCTTGTCCGGATCATTGCCGTGGTGGGACAACGGGTGGTGCGGGTCTGCCACGCCGATTTCCGGATAGGTGCGGTTGCTGGTCTCGCGCGCCAGTTGGAACGTGGTGATGCGCGTCACATCCCCCTGGAACGCCAGCAATTGAAGATCATACATCAGCCGCGCATGCTCGGTGTAGGAGGCAGGCACACCCACAGGTCGGTCCAGATCAGGCAAGGGATTCTCCGCCACATCCGCCTCGGCCTTTTGAATGCGGCGTTCCACCTCACGCACGCTGTCGAGATAGTGCCCCACCTTTTCTCGGTCCGCCGGGCCAAGCGTCTTCTGAAGGCGGCTGATGTCATCCTTCACAAAATCCAGCAGACTGGCGCGTTTGCGCAGTGCCGCCTCCCGATCCGCCTTGGTGCCGCCTTCACCGAACAACATTTCAAAAACAATGCGTGGATGCGCCTCGGACGGCAGCGGTGTGGTGGGCGAGGACCATGAAAGGTTGTTCTGATAAACGCAGGCGTAACCGTTGTCGCATTGCCCGGCCAGCATCATCATGTCCATGGCCAGTTCGAGCGAGGGAAGCTGCGTCTGCCTGCCAATCTGCTGTGCCGCCACCTGGTCCACCGTGGTGCCAAGGCGGTAGTCGTTGCTCTCGGTGTGCTTGGCCCGGGCCGCGCTGAGGAATGCCGCGTTGGATGTGGCATGTGTGCCCGGATAGGCGTTCTGCAACTCCATGTTGGTGAGCACTGTGACGTGATCCTTCACCGGCTCCAGCGAACTCAACGCCTGCTCCGCTGCCACCACGACCTGGTCCTCGAAGAACTGGCGGTAACGCTTCACCACGGCGAGATGCTCCGGCGCGAGGCCGTACATGTCCGTCAGATTGCCGTAGACTACCGGGGTGTTGTGGCTGTGCGAGGCGGCGAAGAGG
>CAYQCZ010000601.1:1488-2616 GCA_964415955.1 uncultured Verrucomicrobiota bacterium
TCCTTCACCGGCTCCAGCGAACTCAAAATGAACGACAGTTCGTCGAGCTTTCCTTCGCCGGGCGGCGTCCAGCGTGTGAGGTCCGCCCCCATCGGCATGAAGGTGTAGGCCAGCCGCCGGGCCGGTGAGGCGGCGGACTTTCCAGCCGCAGTCAACGCGGGCGCCATGGCGTCAAGGAATGGCAGTGCAAGGGTGGCTCCCACGCCGCGCAGAAACGTGCGGCGTGGCAGGGCGTGGCGGAGTGTGATCGTGCTCATGGGCTTTCCCTCATCTTAAACGGAATGCTGCTCACAATTCCAAGGATAATCGCGGAAAACCTGTAATCATCAGCCGTTGCGCGCGCCAGCACCTGGCGGATGGCCGGGCCATCCGAAGGCCCGACACCTCTTCCCAATGCGAAGGTCATGAGCCTGCTCGTGAGGGCGCTGGCAAACACCTCCGGTCTGGCCATCAAGCCACGTTCCAATCCAGCAACACCTTCAAAGACGGAACCGTCCGGAAGGCCACCGGAGGCATCCACGGGATGATCGCCCTCCATGTCACGCCAGCGTCCAATGGCATCGAAGTTCTCCAGCGCGAAACCGGGGGGATCAATGAACTCGTGACAACTCGCGCAGGCAGGCTTGTTGCGGTGCGCGGCCAACCGCTGACGGATGGGCAGGCTCTCCGAAACCTTGCTGTCATCCAGCGCAGGAACGTCCGGCTCTGGCGGCGACGGCGGCGTGCCAATCAAGTTTTCGAGAATCCACTTGCCACGAATCACCGGCGAGGTGCGTGTCGCATAAGAAGTCACCGTAAGAACGCTCGCATGCCGCAGGAGACCGCCGCGCAATTCCGCATCAGCCACCGGGTCGAAGTTCACCCGCCGGAAGTGTGAGCCATGGACATGGGGGATGCCGTAGTGTTTGGCCAGACGCTGATTGAGATACGTGTGACCGGGCTTGAGCAGGTCCAGGATGCTGCGATCATTGCGGATGATTTCTTCAATCAGCATCTCTGTCTCAACGCGCATGGCCTGGCGCAGGTTGTCGTCGAAGTCCGGGAACTGCCTGCCGTCCGGGGTGAAAGATTCCAGGTTGCGGAGGTGCAGCCATTTCGAGGAGGCGTTTCGGCGAAACCGTGAAAAGG
>CAYQCZ010000602.1:0-2615 GCA_964415955.1 uncultured Verrucomicrobiota bacterium
TGCGCGTAGGACTGCGCCGTGCCGGCGGCGTCCACCTGCACGGAGTGATCGACGACGAGATCGACCGGCACAAGCGGTTCGATGATCTTTGGATTCTTGCCAAGGCGATCGACGGCCGAGCGCATCGCCGCGAGGTCCACCAGCAACGGCACACCGGTGAAGTCCTGGAGCACGATGCGTGCGACCGAGAACGGGATTTCGGTCGTGCGGGTGGCGTTGGGCTGCCATCCGGCCAGGTCGCGCACGTTTTGTTCGGTCACCTTTTTGCCGTCGCAATTGCGGAGCACCGACTCGAGCACAATGCGGATGGAAACCGGCAGACGGGAGATCGGTCCGAGGCCGGCGGCTTCAAGGGCTGGCAGGGAATAGAGCCTGCCCTGCCTGCCGTTGCCGAGATCGAAGGTTTGGAGCGAATTGAAAAGATTGTGACTCATAAAATCGCGCGAATAGTTAGGCAATCCAGCGGCCAGCGCAAAATAAAAACGGGCGGAAGCAGTGCCTCCGCCCGTCAGTGATGCTTTTGGGGAGAATTACTTCTCCTTGGTCAGCACGGCCTTGATCGCCTCGAAGTTGGGCAGGTCCTTGGGCGTGGGGGTCTGCTCCGAATAAACAATCTGACCGGCCTTGTCCACGACGAACGCCGCGCGGGCGCTGGTGGAGCCGAAGCCCAGCAGGTCGTCCAGAAGAACGCCATAGGCCTTGGCTGTGGTCTTGTTCAAATCGCTGGCGATGGTGATGCCGATGTTGTGCTGCTTGGCCCAGGCCTCCTGCGCAAACGGGCTGTCCACGCTGATCGCAATGACTTCTGCATTGAGATCCTTGTAGGCATTCAGGCCGGAGGTGATGTCGCACATCTCCTGGGTGCATACACCCGTGAAGGCGAGCGGGAAAAACAGGATGACGACGTTTTTCTTGCCGGCGAAATCGGCCAGTTTGACGTCCTTGACGCCGTCAGCCTGTTTGGATTTGAGGGAGAAATCGGGAGCTTTGGTTCCAACTGCAAGTGGCATGGTTTGATGTAGTTAAGTGTTATCGTTCCGTATCTGCACCCGATAGTATGGCTCGATAAATCCCCTGTCAAACGACACGTTCAAAATGTGGCTTTTCATTCCCGGATGAGGCTGGCCTCCGCAATCCGGCCCGCCTAGCATTTCACCCATCTGCATGAGCGCCGCAGTTGATTTCCCCGATGTCGCCCGGCTGCCAGCCCCCGGTGACAACGCCGCCATTGCCACCCGTCGTGTTGAAGGCGGCACGAAAGTGCGCAACGGCGGACTCGTCTTCCCGCTTTCGTGCACCGTGCTGGAGGGCCACCGGTTTGCCGTCGCCGACATCCCGGCAGGCTCTCCCCTGCTCTCCTGGGGGCTGCCGTTTGGACTGGCCCTGCGTGACATCAAGCCCGGTGATTACCTGTGCAACGACAAGGTGCTGGTGGAACTGCGCAACCGCAGGCTGGATTTCCCAGTCCCGGAGAAACCGAACTTCCAGGATCACCGCGTCGATTTCCGTCTTGATGAATCGCGCTTCCAACCCGCTCCTCCGCCTGCGACAGAAAAGAATCCACTCACCTTCCCCGGCTACGAACGGCCAGGCGGTCGCGGCTCGGGCACTCGTAATTGCATCGTCGTGATGGGCACATCATCGCGCACCGCGAGCATGGCCCGTCTGCTGGCGGACAAATTCCGTGACGTCCCGAAAGTGCATCCGGCCATCGATGGCGTGGTGGCCGTGGCCCACACCGAGGGCGGCGGCACGGAGAGACCCAACAACCTTGAGTTCACGCTGCGCACACTGGCGGGCTTCATGGTGCATCCGAATGTCGCCGCAGTGCTTGCGATCGACACCGGGACAGAGCCTGTGAACAACGCCCTGCTTCATGATTACATGCGGCAGCACGGGTATCCCCTCGAATCCGTGCCGCATTGTTTCCTGTCCGCCACAAACGGCCTGACACCTGCGCTCAGGGACGGCTCCGCCATCATTGAGCGTTTTATTCCGGAAGCTTCCTGTTGCCGCCGCACACCGCGCCCGCTTTCCCATCTGCGTCTGGGTCTGCAATGCGGTGGTTCCGACGCCTTTTCCGGCGTGTCGTCCAATCCCCTGCTGGGCTGTCTGGCGCGGGACGTGATCCGGCACGGCGGCGGCGCGAACCTGGCGGAAACCAGCGAATTGATCGGGGCTGAACCCTACGTCCTGGCGCGTGTGCGCAACCTCGATATCGCAAAACAATTCCTGCAACTGCGCGATCGTTTCCAGGAATGGGCCGGATGGCATGGCCACAGCGCCGAGGGCAATCCCAGCGGCGGCAACCTCTACCGCGGACTCTACAACATCGTCATCAAATCCATCGGCGCAGCCCTCAAGAAACATCCGGAAACAAGCCTGGATTTCTGCATTGATTACGCGGAGCGCATGCGCGATCCCGGGTATTACTTCATGGACAGCCCCGGCAACGACCTCGAAAGCATCGCCGGCCAGGTGGCCTCCGGTTGCAACCTTCTCCTCTTCTCCACCGGCAACGGTTCCATCACGAATTTCCCCTTCGTGCCCACCATCAAGGTCGTCACCACCACGGGCCGATACAACCTCCTGCGCGCAGAGATGGACTTCAACGC
>CAYQCZ010000603.1:0-903 GCA_964415955.1 uncultured Verrucomicrobiota bacterium
CCCTCCGCCACTTCGAGCCGGGCATCGGCATTGTAGGTTTTCACGCTGAGGTGGGATATGGCATTGCCTGTGGGCTGGACCGCGAGGTGCGGCTGGAGCGGGCGGAGACCGGACAGTGGCACTTGCAACTCCACCCATCCATCCGGTGTCGGGTTGCCGGAGCCAGGTGGAAGGGAAAGTTCAAAATTGCCGCCGAAACGGCCGCCGGGCCGCTGCGTAACGCAGAACAGGAGAAGTGTCGCCGGATGGCTCGTGCGGCAACGGATTCGCAGGGTGCTGTCTGTCTGTATGGAAACGAAAGCACTGCCCCCCGGGCGTGAGTTGTCACGAAAACTCACTCCGTGCTGAACCAGAGGCGTCCCATCCGCCTTGCGTCCCACAACAAGCGGAACGGATGCCCAGGCGGCTGGCTGACCATCTCCAGCGGGAATCCAATCACCATGCGAGCCATGAACTGGAGGCTGTTCAATGGACGCACGCCAGGCGGGAGCCGGTAATCTGGCGATGAGCAACTCGATTGGACGCGCCGTGTCAAGCGTCGCTGCGGCAGTGTGCTGCTCAGGGACTTCCACCGAATCACCATCCGCAAGGCGCTGCATTGTCACCCGTCCGCTCTCGACATTGACCGTGGTGTGATCGGGCTGGGCGGTGACTGTAAATTCTGTTCCAACAACCTTGATCAAAGCGGTGGGCGTTCTGAGAATCATGGGATGCCCGGACGGCTGGGGGCGCACATCGGCGCTGAGCGACCCAACCCGCAGATCCACGCGCTTCTGTCCGTTGTCGTTCAACACCACCGAGCTGCCCGCACCAAGCGTCAGCAAGGTCCCGTCCATCAGTCGCAGGTGCGCGCAAGCCCCCTCGCCAATCGTCTCATACATTCCAGCTTCAAGCCGCGATCCG
>CAYQCZ010000603.1:913-2606 GCA_964415955.1 uncultured Verrucomicrobiota bacterium
CAGTGAACACTTTCCGGCCAGCATCCTCAGCGCTCCGCACCAGTCTTCCTGTCACTTGCTCCACCGTTGCAACCGTCCGGATACGCCCACGTGTCAGTCCGGAAACGAAGATTGCCAGGACGGCCGCAACCGCCAGCACTGAGGCCAGTTGCATCCAGGAGAACTGGAAATTCGTGATATGGATGGCTTTGGTGGAACTCTCCAAACCGGCGACCGGGAGGTCTTCCAAAACGGATTTCAAACGGGCATCACGCAGGTGTCCTGCCAGCGCCTGTTCGTCCACCAGCAACCGGGCCATCGCGCGCCGCGCCCCGGCCTCGGAGCGCAGGAGATCGTTCAATTCCGCGCGGCGCACGGATTCGCTATCGCCGCGGACATCCTCCAGCAATTCGAGCAGCCGCGCCTCCAGCGGTTCCCTGACGCCAGCACTCATGGTTTCGCCTCCGCCAGTTGCCGCCGGATGCACTCGCTCAATTGCTGGCGCAGCCGGAGCAGCGTCATCTTCACCGCGCTGAGTGAGCGATTGCCCTCCTCGGCAATTTCGCGCAGCGAACGTCCGCCCGCGTAGTGGGCATCCAGCAGTCTGCGCTGTTCCTCCGAAAGCTTCTTGAGGCAGACGCCCAGCGCGTGGCGGCGCTCGGGCAGTTCGGTCGCCGCCGTTTCGGTTTCGGTGCTCATCGATTCGATGACATCCGCGTCAAACACCAGTCGCTCCCGCGCGCTGTCGCGGACAAACGACAGGATGGTGAAACGCGCCACTGCGAAGGCCCACGGGAGAAACTCGGTGTCCGGGTTCCACTCGGTGGATTTCTCCCAGAGCTTGATGTTGGTGCGCTGGAGCACCTCGCGGGCATCCTCGCGCCGGGGGAGATTCGCATGGCAAAAAGCCTCCAGCACCGGCTGATGCCGGGTCAGCGCCTCGATGAAGCGCGTGCTCTGGGCTGGCGGCTGCGAATCCATCACGGTGTTCCTGAGGGATATTCCGGAATCTCCGGGCCGGTCACAAAAATTTCCGCCCCGCCCTACTTGGTCTTTGCCTTGGGTGCTTTGGCCTTCGCTTTTGAAGCCGGTGTGGCGGGTTCGTCCTGCTTTCCAAACTTGGCCCGCCGGTCGCGTTCGTGACGTTCCGTGCTGGCAAATGTGCCTTCACGGACAGGCTCATGGGCCTTTTCGGCAAGTGTCACAAGTCGGGCAAGCACGTCGGATTTCACTGTGGAGAGATCTTTTGACTCACTTGGATCGCTTGCGAGGTCGTAGAGTTCCCATGACCTGGCCTTCGCAGGCTTCACTGCGCGCCAGTTGCCCTGGCGGATGGCCGTCCAGCCGGAGATTTCCCAATAGAGATAATCGTGCTGCTTTTGCCTGGCGGTCTCACCAATGAGCGTGGGCAGGATGCTGATGCCATCAACATCCGGTGGCACCTTCGCGCCTGTGACCTCCGCCACGGTGGGCAGAAGGTCCGGAAAATAGCCGAGATGTTCCGTGACGCTGCCCGGTGGAATCCTGCCCGGCCACCGCGCAATGAACGGCACACGCACGCCCCCCTCGTAAAGGTTGCCCTTCGTGCCGCGATATTCGACGCCTGTCCGGGGATGTTTGTTGGCGCTGTGAATGCCGCGCGGAAACTGCGCCGACTTGAAATAGTCGTTGCCGCCATTGTCTCCGCTGAAGAACACGAGCGTGCTGCCCTCGA
>CAYQCZ010000604.1:0-2600 GCA_964415955.1 uncultured Verrucomicrobiota bacterium
TTTTTGAGACATCAGCCTGAATCGCTATACTGAGCTCCCATGGACACGCTCAATCATGAACTCATTCTGAAAATCGTGCAGGCCGTTGTGGTGGTGGTCGGCGGCATGATACTGATCAACATCATCAATCGTGGCCTCGTGACCATGGCCACCAACGCCAACCTGCCCAAGCTGGCGCTCAATCCACTGCGCACGGTCATCCGTTATCTGGTTGCCGTGGGCGTGCTGTTCCTGGTGCTGACCCTGTTTGGCTACAATGTCAACGGCCTGCTCACCATGCTCACCGGCGTGGCGGCCATGGTCGCCGTCGGTTTTGTGGCGGTGTGGAGCGTGCTCAGCAACTTCCTCTGCACCTTCGTCCTGATTTTGTTCAAGCCCTTCTCCGTGGGGGACGAACTGGAGATTCCTGCCGACAAGGTGCAGGGCAGGGTTGTGGATCTCTCGCTCCTCTTCACCACGCTGCGCACACCCGACGGCGCCAATTACCTCATCCCCAACAACATGTTCTTCCAGAGGATCATGCTGCGCCGCCGGGGAGAAAAGCCGGTCGAACTGGGGGAACAACTCCAGCGGGACAAGGCAGCCGAATGACCGGGGTTCAACTGACGGGAGGCTCGCCGTCCAGGCGTCCGTAACGGCGTATCTCCGGCCACAGCCAGGCCACGGCCATCACCACCAGGATCGTTCCCACACCACCGGACACCACCGAAAACACCGGTCCAAAATACTGCGCCACCAGCCCGGACTCGAAGCCGCCCAGTTCATTGGAAGTGCCGATGAACAGGCTGTTCACGGCGGAAACCCTGCCTCGCTTTTCATCCGGCGTGAGCAATTGCACCAGCGTGTGGCGCACCACCACGCTTACGTTGTCGGTCACGCCGCAGAGAAAGAGCATGACCCACGACACCCAGAACCACGTGGACAGGCCGAACCCGATGGTGGCCACACCAAATCCGGCCACCGACCACAGCATGGCGCGACCGGCATTCTCCAAAGGCGGACGGTGCGCGAGGAACATGGCGCACACGAGCGATCCGAGCGGCAGTGCCGCCTGCAACAAGCCCAGCCCGCTGGGACCGGCGTGCAGAATGTCCTTCGCGTAAATGGGCAGCAGCGCCGTCGCACCCCCCAGCAGCACGGCAAACAAATCCAGCGTGATCGTGCCTGAGATGATCCGGCTGCGGAACACGAACTGAAAACCCGCCACCAGACTTTGCAACGTCATGGGCTCACGGCGCGACTCGATGCGGCGATACTGCACCAGGCTCACCAGCACCGAGCAGACCAGCACGGCACCGGCATTGATGGCATAGACGGCGGCGGCGTTGCGTGTCAGCGCCAGGATGGCTCCTCCGGCGGCAGGACCTGCGACCGAGGAGAGTTGAAAACTGCCGCTCGCCCAGGCAACCGCCCTGGGAAAGAGATGCCTTGGAACCAGCTGCGGCAGGAACGCCGAACTGGCGGGCCAGAGAAACGTCCGTGCTGTCGCGGCGACGAACAGGCACAGATAGGTCCACGCCGGCGTGGCGCGCATCAGGGAAACGGTCACCAGTCCGATGCTTGCCAGGGCCACGACCAGCGTCATCCCGATGATGATGTGCTTGCGGTTGTGATTGTCCGCCAGATGCCCCGCAGGCAGCGTGAACATCATCATCGGCACCATCTGCGTGAAACCCACCATGCCCAGTGCCAGCGCCGAATCCGTCCGTTCATACAGCTCCCAGCCCACGGCCACCGTCAGCATCTGCTGGCCCACCGACGCTATGAATCGCCCGGCGAGATAGAGCAGGAAGTTCCTGTTCCTGAGCACCTCGTAGGGCCCCTGCGTCAACGGGGGTTGGGCGGACGCCCCGGCTGGCTGCCCTGTTCCGCCCTCACTCATGATGTCCCGAAAACATCGCGCGACCGTAACAGATGCGTTTCACGGAACCAGCCTGTGCTGCCACAAAAGAATGTGCCTCGACCCCATCCGGCGGCTGTGGCTCCATGCACCTGGCATGCCCGGAAACTGGAAACAACTGGTCACACTCGCCCAGGACGAAGTGGACTCCATCCTCAGGCGCCTGCCAGCTGCACTGCGCGACAGCGCCCGGCATGTGACGCTGGTGTGCGAACCATTGCCCTCGGCGGAACTGGTCGCTGACGGCATCGAACCGGACACGCTGGGGTTGTTCCAGGGCGAAGCCTATCCGGATGCGGCGGAAGGCGGTCCCTTGCCGGCGCACATCACCTTGTATCTGGAAAACTTGTGGCAGTTCTCCGGTGCCGATGAAGAGATCTACCGCGAGGAGGTGGGCACGACATTTCTGCATGAACTGGGCCACTATCTGGGTCTGGACGAGGATGACCTGGAGCAACGAGGACTGGATTGAAACCCGACGGCCACATCACTCCGGTTCCGGTGTTGTGATGCAGTCCGGCGCCCCCTACCATCCGCGCCACCTGTGCCGCCGAGTTTGCGGCGCGCACAACCGCTGATCGTGAAGAAAACCATATTCATTGCCGCGCTGCTTGGGATGGGACTGTTCACCGCACTGCTGGTGAAGCAGGGGTGGAGGGACATTGCGATGGCGTTGTCCACCGCCGGCTGGGGATTGCTG
>CAYQCZ010000605.1:0-2587 GCA_964415955.1 uncultured Verrucomicrobiota bacterium
GCAGTGGCGCTTGGCGAACACAGCGCGCCTGCCGGAAGGCTGATCGGTCAGCAGATCGTGCATCCGGATTCCATCGACATCGGCTTCGCCGTGGAGGTGGCGGATGGCGTGCTGGTGCCTGTGCTGCGACAGGTGGACAAACGTCCGCTGACCGGGTTGGTGGAACCCTACAACAAGCTGGTCAGCCAGGCTCGCGCGTCACGCCTGCCGCCGGGCGCCTCGGGCGGTTCCATCGCCACCGTCACCAACTTCGGAACCTTTGGTCTGACATGGGCGACCCCGATTCCTCTGCCTGAGCAGACACTCGTGCTGGGCATGGGGGCGGGCCGCAAGGTGCCTTTCTGGGATGATGCCATCGGACAATTCATGCCGCGCACCGAGGCGAATCTCACATTGAGCTTTGACCATCGCGTGCTGGATGGCGGGGCGGCCGGCCGTTTGCTTTCAAGGGTCGCGGAGTTGTTGGGAAAGCCTGACGCGCTGTGATGTGGGCCGGTGCGGGGAAGACCACATCCAATGGATGTCCGAAGTTACGGGAGGGGCAACGCCTGCGATGATTTGATCCATCCGGACCGATTCTGCGCATCCATGACCTGCCACCAGCCATCCTTGCTGTCCAGCAGTTGCACTTCTGCCCCGTTTCGCAGTGTAAAGTGGCTTTCAGATTCTTCCAAAGGCCCGAACCGGACCACGGCTTCAGTCGCAGTCACGACGGCCTCCTTGCGGATGAATCGTTCGTAGGTGGTGGCAGCCAGGCATGATCCTGTGATCAGGAAGCCCGTCAATGCCCAACGTGCGGCAGTCCGGAGGCTGGATTGCATCGACGGCCTCGCGAGGCGCCAGCCCAGCAACCCCAGCCAAATCCACAGGCTCACACCTGCCAGCACCGACCATTCATTCAATGTCATTCGGGACAGCATGGCGTTTTGCCAACTGCCCATTCCTGCGCTGCCGATGCTGTCCCGCGCAAAGCGCAGGTTCGCATGGATGTCCGGATCGCGCGGGGCCATGCGCTCCGCCACGCGGTAATGCCAGATCGCCATGCCGGTGCTGCCGGATTTGAAATGCGCATTGCCCAGATTGAAGTGCAGGGCGGGGGAGGTGCCGCTTTCTTGAAGCAGGTTTTCGTAGGCAGCCACGGCTTCAGGGAATCTGCCCTGCTCGTAAAGTTTGTTGGCGGCGTCAAAGGCCGTGGCGGCGTCGTCGGCTGCCAGCTTCGCCGAGGCCAGCGTCATGGTGAGCAGAACCATCCACCCGCACAACATCCGCCGTATGGCCTTCGGCAAAGTCATTTTGCAGGAGGATGGTTTCATGGCCTGACCTCCACTGCCGCCACGGCCTGCAAGGCGTTTCGGACGCGTTCCAGCACTGCATCAAGTTCCTTTACGTCGGACTGCGGGGCGTAACGCGCCAGATTGCACGCCTGAAACAGTGCGTGCAACTCATCCAGCACGGCGTCGTCCAGATGCAACGGACGCAGGCGTTCATCGATCACCGATTCGGTGATGGATGCGGCGGGCACGTCCAGCCGCTCTCCGATGCGCTCCTGAAGCAGCCTGAAGGCTGTCGCGTAAAAGGCGTCTCCATTGCCTTCGTCAGTGTGGCGTCGCAGATCATCAAAACCTCGCGCAATCAACCTCTCCACTTCGCGCCAGCGCCGCAGGCGGGGATTGGCCGCCAGCGCCTCCGCACGCTTGCGCCTCCACAACAGACCAGCACAGACCAAAACGGGAGCCAGGTTGACGATCCAGTAGGCCGGACGGGCGACCCACGGCGACGCGGTCATGGCCAGCGTGCCGGGGCGCGGCTTGATGTGAATGATGTCGCGTTGCTGGGGCTGTGCGATCGCCTGGTTGGTGGCGGTGAAAACGGTGGGCGCAACCGGTGCTGCTGAACTTGGACGCACGGTGATGGGAATGGCGGGCTGTGTGAGCGTTCGATAAATCTTTTGAGCGGGATCGAAGAACCCAAACGACAGTGCGGGAAGTTCCTTCACGTCGGCATTTTCTGGGACAATCACCTGCTCGATGACTTTCACGCCCTGCATGCCCATGGGGCCCGAGGTGGTGACGTTGGCGGTGGGGGGATAGGACTTGAATTCCCGCCACTGGGCAGGCGCATCCAGCTTGATGCCGTCAAGCGCGGCCTGACCGGCGATGGTGATTTTCAGCGTGATGGGGTCGCCTACCGCGACGTTCGTCGGGCCGGCCTCGACAGTGAACTGGGTGAATTGTCCGACGGCACCTGCAAAGCCATCCGGTTTTCCCTGCTCGGGCAGCGGCAGCACGTTGATGGGGTGCAATTCGCTGGTGAGCGTGCGCTGCATTTCCTGATAACCTTGGCCGAAGATGTCGAAGGGATCACGACGTCCGCCGGGGATGCGAAGAATCAGGCTCGTCTCTGCCGGTCCGAGCATCAATGGACCGCTGCGCACGGCCACGGCGGACATTTGAAAAATGACGCGGTTGTAGATGACGCCGTTGATCTGCACGCGGTCCTGCTGCGGAGGCTCGACCTTGCCAAACATGATGCCGTCGCTGGTGAGCCGCGGCGTCTGCACTTCGCGTGCGTTCTGCACGAACAGCTC
>CAYQCZ010000606.1:0-2579 GCA_964415955.1 uncultured Verrucomicrobiota bacterium
GCCCGTTCCAAACTCGAAGAAATAATGACAGACACTTCAAGGACAGGAGACTAGCAGTGGGAGGTCGGTCTTCCATTTGATGTTCTTTGTTTCGCTCCACTCCAGCGGAAGACCGACAGGCTTGCCGTCGGCGGAGATCACGTGCCCGTCGCCTCGCGGCCCGCGAAAATCGGGCCAGCTTTCCGCGCCAGACACAGCCCCGCCGGTGGTCGTCAGCGCGAGCATTGCAATGAAAAGCGTCCGACGGCCAAAAGCCATTACGCGACGCGACGGGATGCAGAAGAATCGTTCGGGATGCACATGACAAAACTGTCGTGACGCCCGCGGACTGTCAATGAAGCCAAACATGGCTGCGTTGGCAACCGGTCACGACCTCCAGCATTTGCAGCCCATCAAAGCGTTGCGCCGGGGGAGAACGGCTGGCACATTTGCGGGCATGAATCATGCCGATCCGTCAAACGATCTGAACCGCCGCGATTTCATCGGGCGCGGTTCCATCGCCGCACTGCTTTCCGCCCTGGGTGCTGTCGAGTTGCGCGCACAAGACAAGCCCGCCGGGGATTCCCCCACGCAATACAAGACCTCCGGCAAGCCCTTGAACATTGGCGTCATCGGTTGTGGCGTCTGGGGGCGTGACGTTCTGGAGACGCTGGTCCGCCTGCCCAATGCGCCGGTGGTGGCCATCTGTGACAATTACGGAGCCTTCGTGCGCCGCGCCGCGAAGATCGTGCCCAAGGCAAAGACCTACGAGGATTTCAACCAGTTGCTGGCGGACAAGGATGTGCAGGGCGTGATCGTCGCCACGCCCACACACCAGCACAAGGACATCGTCCTGGCCGCGCTCAAAGCGGGCAAGCATGTGTATTGCGAAGCGCCGCTGGCCCACACCATTGAGGATGCCAGGGCCATCTCCGCGGCAGCCAAGGCCGCAACGAAGGTGAATTTCCAGCCCGGTCTCCAGAACCGTTCCGATCCACAGCGCTATTTCCTGCTGGAATTCATCCGCACGGGCGCGCTGGGCAAGCATGTGCTGGCCCGCGCCCAGTGGCATCGCAAGGAAAGCTGGCGGCGCACCGCGCCCACGCCCGAGCGCGAGCGCGAAATCAACTGGCGTCTCAAGCGCGCGACATCGGCAGGACTGGCGGGCGAGATCGGCATTCACCAGATCGACGCCGCCTCATGGTTCACCGATGCGAAGCCGGTGGCCGTGCATGGATTCGGCTCGACATTGTTGTGGAACGACGGGCGTGACGTGCCGGACAGCGTGCAGGCCGTGGTGGAATTCGAGGGCGGCGTGCGCATGACCTACGATTGCCTGCTCACCAATTCCTTCGACGGCGAATACGAGACGTTTCATGGCACGGACGCGGCGCTGATGATCCGCGGCAGCCGCGCATGGCTGTTCAAGGAGGTGGACTCGCCGCTGCTCGGCTGGGAGGTCTATGCGCGCAAGGACCAGTTCTACAAGGAAACCGGCATCGCACTCGTTGCCAACGCGACCAAGATCGCCACGCGCGATGAAAACGCCGAGGAAGTGCCCTTCGAGAACACGCCGCTGTCATGGGCGCTCAAATCCTTCATTCACAACAGCAACACCAAGCAGGCCGGCGTGGAGGATTTCGTCTCCAACTTTGGCGATGATCCCGATGGGCTGCGCCAGTATCTGGAGACCATCAAAGGCGCGTTGCTGCCCGCCGCCACCATTTCCGACGGGCTTGCCGCCACGGTGATGGGGCTCAAGACCAACGAGGCCATTCTCAAAGGACAGAAAATCACCATCGATAAAACCTGGTTTGAAGTGTGACCGCCCGGGAACACGTCCAAACAAGGCCGTTGCCGGTCAGCTACATTCAAAGACACATGCAATACATCCAGAAATCCCTTTCGTTTTTCGCAGCGCTTGCCGTGGGTTTTGCCGCCTGCACAGCCACCGCGCAGACGCTGACCAAATATCAATCACAGTTTGGTGCGAGCAAGGTGCGCATGGAGGGCACGTCCACGCTGCACGACTGGCATTCCGAAGGGACGCTGATCGGTGGTTACATGGAGCTGGACGCCGCCTTCCCCATGGACGGCAGCGCCAGGCCCGGCAAGGTCGCCTCCAAGGCCGAGATCACCATTCCCGTGCGGTCGCTCAAATGCAGCAGCGGCGCGCCGATGGATTCCGTGATGCAGCAGGCGATGAACGAGGAGAAGCATCCGCGCATCACGTTTTCACTCACTGAACTGACACTCAAGGAAGCCAAGGCGGGCGAGCCGATGAAGTTCGAGGCCAAGGGCGACCTGACTGTGGCCGGCACCAAGAAGAATGTGACGATGGATGTCACCATTGCTCCCATGGATGGCGGCAAGAAGTTGAAGATCACCGGCGTGGCACCGCTGAAGATGACGCAGTTTGGCATCCAACCGCCTGCACCCAAGGCCGCTCTCGGACTGATCAAGACCGGCGACGATGTGAAGATCGTCTTCGAATGGGTCTGTGCCCAGGCTGCGAAGTAGCTGCCTTCAGACGGCGATCTTCCGATACGGCTCGCCTTCGTTGACCGTCGGGTTTTCCGGACGGCCCTTGTATCTGTAAT
>CAYQCZ010000607.1:0-2572 GCA_964415955.1 uncultured Verrucomicrobiota bacterium
GCTTTGCGAGCTTCTGCCGGCTGAGTCTGGCGCGGAGTTGCTGGCAGCCGATGCCGGAAGGGGCGAGGCGGTGTTTTACAAACACACCGCAGCCTGCGTGCTTTGCCATTCCCTGAAAGGCTCCGGCAGCACGGTGGGGCCGCCGCTGGATGGCATCGCCCTCAAACCAAAGGACTACCTGATGGAAAGCCTGATCAATCCCAACGCAAAACTTGCGCCCGGATATGAAGCGCTGGGTTCCAGCCCCATGCCGCCCATGGGCACCGTTCTCAACGAGCAGGAAATGCTGGATGTGGTGGCCTTCCTAGAAACCTTGAAGACGCCGCTGCCGCCGGGAACCGTGATCAAACCCAGCGCTCCGGTGTTTGAATAGTTCCACATGCTGATGCCCACCGCCCGCACAGCATCTCGCTTGAATGCCGCACCCGTGGCGGTCCGCGTCTTCATTCCATGGCCGTTGCGGCATGAATGTGGCGGGCGCACCGAGCTGGAACTGGCCGCCACGAATCCACGTGATCTGCTCGCGCAGTTGGAACAGCTCCACCCGCGTTTGCACCGCGGCATCTGCAATGAAACCGGCAGCCTGCGCCAGCACATCAACCTGTTCGTCAACCACGACCACATGCGCGAGCTTCAGGGGCTCGACACCGCCTTCACGCCCGGAGACACCATCACCATCATGACCGCCGTATCAGGAGGCTGACCATGCCAGACAAAATCATCCTTTGCATCGGAACCAAGAAGGGCCTGTTCGTGGCCGAGTCCAACACTGCACGCCGTCGCTTCACGCTGCGCGGCCCGTTCGGCACGGGTGTGTCCGTTTACTCCGCATTGATCGATCCGCGCGGTTCGCCACGACTTTACGCCTCCAGTTGCAACGCCTTCTTCGGCATGAAACTGCTGCGGTCCACCGACCTTGGCAAAAGTTTCAAGGAAACCAAATCAGCACCCGCGTTTCCCAAGGATGACGGACGCGCGCTGGCCAACATCTGGGCCATCGAACCGGGCGCGGGCCGGAAGGAACTGCTGTGCGGCGTGGAACCCGCCGCGCTGTTCCGCAGCGGTGATGGCGGGGATTCCTGGGAAATGGTGCCCGGCATCAGCAACCACGAACACGCGCGCCAATGGCATCCGGGCAACGGCGGGCTCTGCATGCACACCATCGTGCGTGATGGAAAACGCGTGCATCTGGGCATCTCCACCGGCGGCCATTACCTGAGCGAGGATGGCGGCCAGACCTTTCAGGCGGCCAACAAGGGTGTGGGTGCGGGGTTCACACCGGACCCGTATCCGGAGTTCGGCCAGTGCGTCCACAAAATCGCCACGCACAAGAAGGCGCCCGGCCGGCTATACATGCAGAACCATGGCGGCTGGGCGGAATGGGACGGACCCGGTGGACGCCGCCCGGACATTGGCGTGCTGCGCAGTGATGATCACGGCAGGACGTGGTATTCCATCGCCAAGGGGCTGCCGTCGGATTTTGGATTTCCCATCGTGGCGCACCCGGACAATCCGGACGTGGTGTATGTGGTCCCCTTGGAACCTGCGACACGCACCTGTCCTGGCGGCGCGCCTGCCGTGTGGCGCAGCGAAAACGGCGGGCGCACCTGGAAGAAACTGGCGAAAGGTTTCCCGCGAAAGGAAGGCTACTTCACCGTGCTGCGCGACGCGATGGACTCGGATGAGGCGAAGCAACCCGCGCTGTATTTTGGCACCACCACGGGCCAGTTGTGGATGGGCCGCGAGGGCGGTGAACAATGGGAATGCCTGTTCGACTCACTGCCGCCCATCAATTGCTTGAAGGTCGCGGTGGTGTGAACCGCTTCGTTAAGGAGAAGGACCAGGCTCAGCGAACCTGCGGGAAGCAACGACTTCATACCACGCCGCATGCCTCCTTCGCTGTGGTGCACGGCTCGGTGTCATTTTTCAAAAGGTTGCCCACACGGCCGTCCTTTCTGAAAGCGCCCTCCAGTCTGCGAATCACAAATGTAATCAGCCAAGCGATTGCTGAAGGCAAAAGGACGAACCCGCCAAACGACATTGCAGTCATCGCGGCGTGCTCCAGCCGCGGACTCTCGTGTTTGATAACAAGCGCGTGAAACAACATCGCGGTCAGCAGGCCCGTTGTAAGTAAGCCTGTGAAAAGTGCTGTATAAAAACACCTATCGCTGCCAGCCAGCGCTATGAACAGAACAGTGCCAGCTATCGTGAACAGAAACCATATGCCACCTGCCCCTAAGCCTGCCGCCCAACTAAAACAACCAGCTAGAATCGCCAAAGCCACAGCTAGAACGGATAAAAGCCACTCGCGGATGCTGAACTTGGCTGGAAACAGATGTCGAGTTACACTCGATACAGTGGATGGTTCGGTGATTTGTGAGACAACGCTCTTAAGCAAGTCATCTCTGGTTCCATCCTTAACATGGAGTGAGATGCCAGCCATCGGGTCAGAGTGCAGCACAATCGTTGCACCATCGACTTCATAGTCCCAATACCTCTGATCTAGGCCTTCCAACCGCTTAGAGCGTTTCCATAAATGATGTAGCGTTTTGTGGATGGGGATGGCAGGCTG
>CAYQCZ010000608.1:0-2262 GCA_964415955.1 uncultured Verrucomicrobiota bacterium
GGTGCGCTCTGAACCACCCCGCCTCCCACCAGCGTGCCAGATGCCACCATGGTCAGGGCATACTCACCAGGCTGGCGGAAGGACCAGAAATAATGGTCATGAAAACCCGTGGCCAACAGAAAGCTGTCCGCGTTGGCATCAATGCCATCGGCCGTGTTGAAACGAACAATCGGGCTGCCAAACGGATCCACCTGGAACAATGCCAACTGACCGCCGGATGGTCCGCTCATCGCCGTGAGCGTCAACCGCACCTGGTTGCCCTGCATGACACCTGCGCCAATCTGTTCGGCACTGATGCCCAGAAAGGGCAGTCCAGGGACGTTGCTTTGCGGAAACGTCCAGATGCTCGAACCGGGCGCCCCGAGGAACGCGAACTCAGCCCCGGACGGCACCGTGCCTCTCAACTGTGTGCCGCCGTGAATCACCACGGATTCAGGCGTCATGTCGGGAAACCCGTCCGTGCGCACCACTCCCACAAGCTGGCCACCGGTGTAATGCACACGCAGGTCCATGTGCCCGGAATTGAGGAAGTGCCGGTTGGTCTCCCCCTGGACAAAGAAGTTGAAGGTGCCCGTCCCGTTGGTCACCGTGCCGCCAAACTCCGGAGCCAGCGTGCCTGTCACACGGAATCTCACCTGATACTCCCCCGGCTTGGTGAAGGCCCAGTTGTAGTGTGCGTGGGCGGGCAATGGAATGGGGGCGAGCTGATCGGCACTTGTTATTCCGTCTGATGTCGCGAAGTGAAACACCGGATCACCCAGTCCTGTCTGATACATCGAGAAGTGGCCGCCCCGGTCCGGGCCGCTGCCACGCACATCCTCAAGGCTCAAGGCGATGAAACCGGAACCGAAAAACTCGTTCGCAAAGGCAGAGGCCTGCACATCATCCGTGCGCAGCCCGAAAAACAACACCCCTGCGGACTGAACCTGGGGCAGGATCCAAACAGGCTGTCCAGCGGAGGCACCAATTTTCGCAAGAGACGCCGTTCCCGGAAAGGCCAGACGCGCATTCGCATTGAGCCCCACGTCAAGCACCCGCGGCAGCGTGCGGCCCAGGGTGCTGAAATCATAAAGGTGAAAGGTCCATCCCCCACCCGGACCCGAGGTGAACCCCGGGCTCAGGTCATAATGCCCGTTGTAAATGACCTGCGCGCCGTGTGCCGCGACCGACGTCAGAATCAACCCGGCGCAGACCACATGGCGCAGCACTGACGATACGATGGGAGCAAAGCGTTTCATGATACGACTCAGAATTTCATGTTCACACCCAGGCTCACATTGCGTCCAGGCAGCGGTGCCACCTCCTTGATCACGGACACGTGATTGCGGCCCTCCTCATCCATCAGGTTGGTGCCCTGCACGAAGATGGAGACCGGGTGTTCGTGCCAGTGGAACGTGTAACGAAGGTCGGCATTCACGAAGGTGTATGCGAGCGTGGGCAGTTCGCGATTGCGCTGGATGCGGTCCTGACCGGCCACATGCCGGACTTCCAGTCCGGACCTCCAGCCGTGCCACTGATGCTCCAACCGCGCCCCCAGCCGCATCGGCGTCATGCGCGGCAGCGGACCGTCATTGACCTCGTCATGACCTCGTATCCAGTCCAACAGACCGCTGAGCCTCAGCCGCTCCTTGTCGCGCTGGATGAAATCCCATCCGACCTCGACCTCCATTCCGGTGAATTGCGCGCGCCGCTGCACATACCGGTAGATGGGCAGGCCGCCCAGCTCCCAGCCCGGTCCCAGGCTTTCCAGAAAAATGTAATTGTCGAAATCATAACGAAAAAACGTCAGCTCACCGGTGAAACGCCCCTCCGTCTTCCGCAGGCTGGCTTCATAGGTGAAGGAACGTTCCAAGCCAAGCCCGCCACCAAACGGAAACCCCGGAATCGAGTAAAACCCGCCGATCTCGTAAGTGCCGGTGGCCACGTGCGGCCCGTTGGCAAAGAGCTCCTGCGTCGTGGGTGCCCGCTGGTTCACACCCCATACCACGGAGACTTCGTAACCATCCACCGGCGCCCATGCCGCACCAAGGCTGAAGCTCTTGCCGGTATAGTTGGTTGTGATGGTGCGCGTGCGCCCGACAGCCTCGATGAACTGCTCATCCCACCGGCCACCCACCTGAAAGCGCAGGGGCCCCGCCTCGATGTCCTCAAGAAAAAACACGGCCCAGTTCTGTGCCATGGTGGGCGGCGTGTTCACCTCCGTTCCTGCCGAGGCAAAACTGCCGTCCGTAAACGATGCCCCCAGCCTCCCGGACAGGATGC
>CAYQCZ010000608.1:2272-2565 GCA_964415955.1 uncultured Verrucomicrobiota bacterium
GTTGTTTGCAAACCGCGTGGATGGCACATCCGCCTCCAGTTCGGCATGTCGGTATTCCGAATAGCCCGCCCGGTATTTGATCCGTTCAATGGCCTCGACCGGGGAATCAATCTCGCTTTCAAAGTCAAAACGGTTCTGCCGCAGTGCGATGCTCACCGGGGGATTGGGAACCAGCACGGCACCAATCAAATGCTGGTGGGCGTCACTGTGGAAGGGCACTCCGTAGCTGGAATCATACGTGCTGAAGGCCAGACAGGCCCGTCCTTTGGCCCATTACCAGCCCAGCCCTCCTG
>CAYQCZ010000609.1:0-2551 GCA_964415955.1 uncultured Verrucomicrobiota bacterium
TGGGATTTCTCCGGTCGTGGTGAAGGTCTTCGCAATACCATCACTTTGCAGGGCCGCTCAGGCTCCGGGCATGGAAATGTTCATTGGACGGCGAACTTCGATGAGATCCAGGACTTCGAGCATGACATGCGCAATGCATTTGGCGGCACCGGCTTTTTGACCAACGGCCAGTTCGCCGCCGTGAACACGCCCCTGGGCGCGCCGAAGGCCGGCCTAGATCCCGATCTGGATGCGCTGGCGGCGTATGTGAGCAGCCTGTTCGAGGAGACAGTCCCGCGCAGTCCGTATCGCGAAACCAATGGCAGCCTCAGTGCGGCGGCCCAAGCAGGAGCCAACGTCTTTGCCAATCTCCAATGCAATGCCTGCCATGCCGGCCCAGCCATGTCTGATACCACGCTGCATAACGTAGGCACCCTCCGTGCCAGTTCGGGGCAGCGATTGGGCCTGTCCTTGCCCGGCATCGAGACCCCGACTTTGCGTGGGCTCTGGAACACCGCGCCTTACTTTCACGATGGCTCGGCAAGAACTCTGGATGATGTGTTCGTGGTTGCGGGTGGACAGACGTATCAGGCGGAGAACGCCACGCGCAGTGGTGATGCGACGCTCCAGGAAGATTCGAACTTCGGTGTTTATGCGAACTATGATCGCACGGTGCGCAATCGTGCGCTCGTGGAATTGCGTGAAACGGGCACCTTGACCTTTAATAATGTGAATGGCGGCTCAGGCGGGATCGGAGCGTTGGAGATCCGCTACAGCGCCTCGGGTTACTACGGCTTGATCGTGCGCGTGAATGGCGTGGAGCACAACGTCGCACTGCAACCCACCGGCAATTATCCCAACTACCGGCTGATCGGCTGGTCCACGGTGCGGATCGAGGACATCCAGTTGAATCCGGGGACGGCGAACACCATTGAGGTCATCAGCCAGCAGCAATATTTCGTCATCGGTGTCGATGAGATGACGGTCGCAACGGCGGATGATCTGACGCAGGCGCAACCGCATCGCCAGGTGCTGGGGCTTTCCGAAACCGAACGCACGAACCTGCTGGCTTTCTTGCGCGAACTGGATGGCTCGCCGGTGGATAACGGTCCGGTGCCGCCGCCTGCGGTCACGGTGAATCTGCCGCCAGAGGCGCAAGGCACAGGAATGAGCACGCGCTCCAAACTGCGCTTCACGGTGGAGTTCAATCGAACGGTGACTGGATTCGCCGACGAGGATTTAGTCGTGACCGGCAGCGCGCAACCGCAGGCGTTCCAAGTCATCGCTTTGAATCCCGGACAAAGCTATCTTGTGGAAGTCACCGGCATGTTGCGCGCGGGTGATGTTTCCGTGCAGGTGCTGGCGGGAGCCGCGACGGATGCGAACGGCATTCAGACCGTCGCCAACCCGACCGGTGTCGTGGCCTGGTCGCCGTTCATCGATGATCTCAGGCCGCTCAGTGATGAGTTTGAGAATCCAGCCACATTGGCCGGCTGGTCACGGGTGAATACGGTGGAAGGCTGGAACGCCGATCAACTGGAGCAATGGGACATCGGGACATCCCGCGCCGGGCACATGCGCCTGATGCCGCACACGGCCAGTTGGTATATGAATCTGCGGGCACCGTTGGTTTTCAAGGAGGTCACGGGAGATTTCGTGGCCACGGTGCGGGTGGATGTGCGCCGCCGGAACGGCCAGCCGGGCCGTCCGATAGCAGCCTACTCCTTTGGCGGTCTGATGGTCCGTGCGCCGCACAGTACGGTGGCCGCCGCGCCGAATCCCGGTGCTCCGGCGGCGACACGATTGAACTGGCCGCCGGATACTTATACCTCGGACTGGGAGCCGAACCAGGAAGACAACGTGTCCATCGCGCTGGGTTCCCCGTTCTCCTGGCAAAACCCGGATGCCAACCAGTGGACGGTGATGGCCTCGCAGACGGACGATGGTTATACGCTGAATTATTGGTCGCCCACGGGAGTGCCCGCTGGTGTCAGCGTGGTGACGTTACAAATCGTGCGGGTGGGTTCCACGCTGTTGCTGCTGCGCAAGCATGGTGATGGCCAATGGATCGTGGAGCAACGTTACGAACGGCCGGACATGCCGCCGACGGTGCAGGTGGGAATGATGTCCGTGACGGATTATCAGGGCATCATGGACAACAACCTGTTCAGCGGGCAGAACGGCTGGGATTCGGCGTATCATCACAACCGCAACGTGATCAGTGCCGCCAACGGATTCAGTTCCAATCCCGATCTGGTGGCGGATTTCGATTACTTCCGGCTCGCCCGTCCGGCCGAGGAACTGACGGCCGCGATGCTGCAAGCGGCTGGATTGACCAGTGCCGGGGCGGGGGTGCAAACCCTTGAAGGCACGGGCTTGGAGCAGTTCATCGGCAACCCGGCGGATCAGCCTTACCAGCCGTTCACCACGGGCGGAGCGATGACATTTCCGCATTATGCGGTCTCACAAGGGGTCGCAGTGAATCCGCTGGCCGATCCGGATGGGGATGGGCAATCGAACTTTGCCGAGTGGGCCTTGGGCGGGACTGATCCGGGGGATGCGAATGAAGCGC
>CAYQCZ010000610.1:0-2551 GCA_964415955.1 uncultured Verrucomicrobiota bacterium
CCTTCCGATGCCTGAATAGATTCTTCACGATGTGGAAGGGATGCTCCACAAACGCTCCACGAACACGTTGTCCAGACACCGCCCCCGCCCATCCATGCTCACCCGGGTGCCACCTTCCTCCACCGCTTCGACATAGGCCAGCGAGGTGAACTGCGATCCCTGGTCGGTGTTGCCGATCAGGGGAGCCCGTGTGCCGTTCTGGAGCGCCGCCTGCCACGCCCACACGCAGAAGGCCGCCTCCAGCGTGTTGCTCAATCGCCACGCCAGCACATACCGGCTCCACCAATCCATCACCGCCACCAGATACATGAATCCGTGGCGCATCGGGATGTAAGTGATGTCGGCGCACCATGCCTGGTCCGGTCCCGTGACCTCCTTTCCACGCAATAAATACGGGTGAATCTCGTGTCCCGGCTCCGGACGGCTGGTGTTCTTTTGCGGATAAACCGCCCGGATGCCCAGCACCGACATCAGCCGTTGCACCCGCTTGCGATTGATCTCCCAGCCCTCCCGGCGCAACACCGCGGCCAGCCGCCAGCTCCCGAAGACCGGACGCTCCAGATGCAGCTCATCCAGCCGGCGCAACAGCGCCAGGTTCTCGGCACTCTCCGGGCGCGGCTCGTAGTAATACGCCCCGCGCGAGATGCCCAGCATCTGGCATTGCGTCCGCAACGACAGGCCCAGGGGCATGTTTTCCACCAGTGCCACGCGCTCCTTCACAAGCCCAGTTGTCTGGACTTTTTTTTGAGCCAGTCCAGTTCCATGGTCAGTTGCCCGACCTTGCGCTCCAGCCGCTCGATCTCCTTCTCGCCTTCCTGGATTTGCACGCTCGGCCCGTTCTCGAACACCTCGGGCAGGCGCTGGCTGACCTCGCTCTTCCACTGGCTGACCTGATTGGGATGCACCTGATACTCCCGCGCGATCTGCGCCACCGTCTTGATCCCTTTCAACGCCTCAAGACCCACCTTGGCCTTGAAGCCCGCCTCCAACCGTCTTCGTTTCGCTCTCATTTTGTTGTCTGTCCTTTCTTTGTTTTTGACCGGCTCGTTCATCGAACCCGTCGCGAACAGACTCCAAAAAATCCACCTATACCTCTGGTCTAAAAAACGGGGTCCATTTCAAAGAATCCCAGGCGTTGACTGGGTGAATCAGGTTCTGGCACGCAGCTTTCTGCTTATTTGGCGCAGCCGCTGCAAATGTTCTTGAGATGTTTAGCAAAGTTAAACGAATGGCGTCTGTGACATCTGGACCGCACTTGCATATCACACAATCATCCGGTTGGCCCTTCAATCCCAACAAGTCTGTATAATTCATTGGTGAATTACGCACAAATACTCGAATGGCGTGTCCTCCGTGTTCCTCAATCGGATCGCGGCTGGCCCAGCGGCCTACGGTGGGATCGTAGAATGCAACGCAGTCAACGGCGATGCCCAGCAGAGTCAAGACGGTCAAGATGGCGGGGTGGAAGTAAGCTTTCATTGGTCTCCTGCTTTTGATGGCACGATCTCAATTCGCGCCGCCGGCTTTGTCAATTGCATTTGCCGCCAGTTGTCCTTGTGAATGGACTCGTTTTCGTTACGGAATCTCTCGTCCAACTTGTAGTTGCTGACGGCCTGCCTGACCTCGCGCTCAGAGCTGTTGGCGCGAAGCTTCATTCTCAAACCATCGGGCAATGATTGCTGATACTCCGGTGGCAGCCACTCGGGCCTGATGCCGGGCGGCAAGGGCAACGCGGAAGCGAATGCCACCAAATGATTGGACATCATGTGCTGGTTCCGGCGGGTCAATTCCTCGGCATGGAAGGCATTGATTTCTTCGATGATGATCTCCGGCCTGTTCATGCCTCGCAGGCGCAATAGAAGTTCCTCTGGCATGGACTGACGGTATTCCGATGGAACAAGTCTGTCTGGAATCTGAATGCGCGGCGGCATGGCAGCCTCGGTGGTAGCCAGCAGTTCCGCCGCCGGTCCAGTCATCTGTGGTTGGGCTTGTCTTCTGGTATTGGAAGGCATCTCTGCAAGTCTGCCGCCCGGCTCCATGCCCTCCGCCTGCCATGCCTTGTCGAGTTCGGTCCGCAGATCTGCGACGGATTTCTCAATGGCTGCAACGTCGGTGCTTTGCGACATGAACTGGCGGATTTGCAGGAGTTTGTCTTTGAAATGGCTGTATTCCGGTTTGTTTGGCAGTCGCATTCGGCCCAGTTCAGTCCAAAGTTCATCCCAGCGATCCGCCGCCTTTTCCTGAAGCGCACGTTCACGGGCATTGGCTACCAGAGTATTGAGTTCCTTGGTTGGCGGCAGATAGCTGGCAGCCCGTGCCCACGCTTCCGCTGCCTCCTTGAAACGCCGCATGCTGGTGAGGGTGGCAGCCCTTATGCAGAGAAAGCTTCCAAGGGCTCGCTGATGGCTCAAGGGCTGGAGCAGGCCATGGCGGCGGATGTCATCATCACTCGTGGGAATGGGCCACTTTTTGTAGAAATCATCCGGATGGGATGTGAAGCCCTGGCCGGAGCCTTCCACATTGAAGCGCTCATCACCATTGTCATACCGCA
>CAYQCZ010000611.1:0-2548 GCA_964415955.1 uncultured Verrucomicrobiota bacterium
CCACAGACCAACCCACCAAAAAAAGTCAGATCACTGCTTGAGTAGCGGAAGTCGGTTAACGGGACGCGCTCGCCGAAGCACGCATGCATTCTGGCGCACTGCGAACGCGGTCTCCGGCGAGTGACGCTTCCTCCTCTGGAACCCAACGGCCGCGTAGCCCAATGGTTTTCATAGTGGAGGGTGTTGGCCTGAAGGGCACAAATGGCTCCCGTGCAACCGATTCCACTCGATTTGGCAGTTTTCACTTGCCAGTAAAGATAGTTTCTTCCAGTAAGTAAAGTTGACTTTTCACTGAAATGGTTGATTCTTACCGGACAGTGAAGACGAATAATTCCAGTGAAAGTGCAGTGATTCGGCACGAGAATGAATTGCTTCAGCATTTCAGGCAACTCATTGATGTCGAGCCTGATCTGGAATGGAAAACACCCCAAGAGACCACGGCCAACGGGCGGTTTCCATGGTTGGAACTGACTTTTGGAAAAAGCCCTTCTCGTTTCAAACCGGTGTATTCTCTGAAACCAAGCATCCCGGAATTGGAATCCACTCTCGCAGACTGGTCGGACCCGATCCCGCCCTTGCTGGTCGTGCCGGAACTGGTTCCGCGAATCCTCGACTTCTGCCGGCAAAAACACTTGGCTGCAATTGATTTGAACGGGCGTGTGCTTATCCGGGGTGAAGGGCTGTTGGTGGATCGCCGATCCCTGCCCGGGCGCGACTTCCGGTTTGAACTCGAACCACGCAATATCTTCGTCGGGAAGAGCGCCCGAATTGTTCGCAGCCTGCTGACCGACCGCGACCGGGACTGGGTGCAAAACGATCTTGTCAAGCGCACCAAGGCAAGTTCCGGTCTGGTGTCCCGCATCGTCCAGCACCTCATCAGCCAGGGTTTTATCGAAAAGCGAACCCCGCGCGAATTCCGGCTTCGCGATCCCCTGGGATTGATCGCCGCCTGGACCAAGGCTGACGACTTCAACCGCCGCGTTGTCACCACACGCTACACGGTATTGGGCGGCAACCCGATTGACATCGCGCGCCAACTCCAGGCATGGGCCAGGGAACAGTCTGTTCCCATTGGGTTCACGCAATGGACCGCAGGTTGGCTGCGCCATCCATACACGGAACCCGTGATAGCCAGTGCGTACGTGGCAAGACCGCCTGAAATCGCCACCTTGGAGCGACTTGGTTTGCGCCCCGTCTCCGACGCGGGCAAAGTATGGCTCTTCGTGCCCGATGATGAGGGGGTATTTCTGGAGACACAGACCGTGCAGGAATTGCCGCTCGTCACAGATGCGCAGATTTATCTCGATCTCCAGCACACCGGTCTTCGTGGACCGGACGCCGCTGCTGCGCTGCGCGATTGGGAGGGCTTTTGCCGGTCGTGAAATACGAAACCTACAGTGAGTATAACCCTGAAGGCGTCGCTATCGCTGAGCGCGCCTTTCTTACGGTTTGGGCCGGGCTGGGTTCATGGCACAGCGATCTCGTTCTCGTCGGCGGACTGGTCCCAAAATACCTCTGCGGCGACGTCTCGGCATCTCGCGCACTTCCCCGGCCAGTGACCTTGGACGCTGACCTGGGTATCTCCTTGGGAGCCGAAGCCGGACAGTATGGAAGCCTGCAAATGGATCTTCGCGCGCAAGGATTCCGATTGTCACAGGAAGAGTCCGGTGCCAGGCGTTTCGTGAAGAAGGTTGGAGACTTCACCATTCCGGTGGACTTTCTCACAGAACACCCGCCTGCCACGCTCGGCACAGTAAGCGTGGACGACATCCATGCGAATATCCTGCCGGGCATCAACCATGCACTGGCCAGCGCCCGCACAATGGAGGTGCGGGGTGTGGACCTGCTTGGAGCGCACCAGCAACTTGGCATTCGCGTGTGTGAGGCCGGTCCCTTCCTTGCGATGAAACTCCGCGCCTTCCTGTGGCGTCAGGCGCCAAAGGACGCGTTCGACCTCCTTTACACCCTGCTTCACTACGACCGGGGCACGAATGCGGCTGTGGAGGCGTTTGGGGAAGAAGTTAGGGCGGGCAATTCCGCATGCACCGACGCCGTAACCTGCCTGTGCCAACATTTCCGTGACGAACAATCATCCGCGCCCATCCGGGCGGCAAACTTCGTAATGGGGCACGAAGCAGGCGGGGAATCTGAAGACACACGGTTCCGCCGCCTTCAAATCCAGCAGGACATGGTGGATGCCGGGAGGCTGCTTCTCAAAGTGCTGCCGAATCTGTAGCAAGCAAATCCCACGCTCCTCGAATCATGCCAAAGAAGAGTTCCTCATTTCCGGATGAACTGCGACCGTTGCTGGAGTTGGTGCGACAGGGGAAATTGTTCGCCCTGCAAAAATGGATTGGATCAGGTACGTCACTGGAGGTTCTTAAAGGTGCTGGAGCAATGATCCTGATCGAGGCGGTCGAATCCGGATTTCACAGCATGGTCGAGGAATTGTTGCTCCTCGGTTGCTGGTCGGTTGACGAGCTCAACAAGGGGTTGATTTTGGCGCGCTCCCGTCGCCGCTTTGACATCGCGGATCTTCTCATCAACC
>CAYQCZ010000612.1:0-791 GCA_964415955.1 uncultured Verrucomicrobiota bacterium
ATGCTGAAGGCGCTCACCACGGCGGAGTGTGTTAATAATCTCGGCCTCCTCGTGCCGGCGGTCCTGAGGCAGCAGAACAGTCACGCTCCTGCCCACGATTTCCTCGGCCTTGTAGTCAAACACGCGCTCTGCGCCCGGATTCCAGCTCTGGATGATGCCGTCGAGGTTCTTGCTCAGAATGGCATCATCGGCGGATTCCACGATGGCGGCCAGCAGCCGCTGGGTGGCTTGCGCCTCTTTGCGCTCGGTGATGTCGAGGAACGTCACCACTGATCCCACGATCTCCCCGCCTTCGCTGCGGATCGGATACGACCAATACTCAACGGGAAACGATGTGCCGTCCGCGCGCCAGAACACCTCGTCCACGACGTGCGACCCCGTGCCCTCTTGAAAGGCGTTGAAGACCGGGCATTCCTCCACCGGATAGGGCATGCCATTGGCGCGAGTGTGATGGATGAGCTCATGCATGTTGCGCCCCACCAGGTCCCTCATGTCTTCATAACCGAGCATCCGCAGGCAGGCGGGATTGGCGAAGGTGCAGTTGCCCATGATGTCCAGACCATAGATGGCCTCGGCGGTCGAGTTTAACAGCAGCTTGAACTGTTGCTCCGCCTCCTTGCGGTCCGTGATGTCCCAGCACACGCCGGTCATGCGGAGCGCCTGGCCGGCGGCATCCCGATACACCCTGCCCCGCGAGGCGATGTGCCGGCGGGTGCCATCCGGCCAGACCACCCGGTATTCAGTGTCGTAAGGCGCATCGCGCTCCATCGCATCAGCCACCTCCCGCTGTA
>CAYQCZ010000612.1:801-2547 GCA_964415955.1 uncultured Verrucomicrobiota bacterium
AGGTGCTGCTCCGCGCTGCGCAGCGCGCCCTGGTGCTCGCGATCCTCCGGATGCACCAATGCCAGGAAGTCCTCATAACGGCCGGGGAAGGAGCCCGGCCGCAGACCAAACAGGGGATCAATGTAGTCGTCCCAGATGATCAAATTCCCGGCAACGTTCCAGTTCCAGGTGCCAACCCCGGAGGAGCCAAGCGCCATGCCAAGCCGTTCCTCACTTGCGGCAAGCGCCTCCTGCATGACCTTGTGATCATGGATGTCCGTGCAGGTGCCATACCAGCGGACGATGTTGCCTTCCTCATCCCGCACCGGCAGGGCCAGGCCCAGATGCCAGCGGTAGGCGCCATCGGAGGCGCGCTTGAAGCGATACTCGATGTGGTAGGGTCTGCCCGTGCTGAATGACTCCGTCCAGCGGTCAATGCACTGCTGGAGATCGTCCGGATGCAGCACGGGTTTCCAGCCCCAACCCTGTGTCTGGTCGAAGGTCAGGCCGGTGTAGTCGAACCAGCGCTGGTTGTAGTAATCAAGATAACCATCCGGACGCGCAGCCCAGACAATCTGCGGCATTGAGTCGGCGAGCTGCCGGAAAGCCTGCTCGCTATCCCGCAAAGCCTGATCGGCAACCTTGCGGTCATGAATGTCCATGCAGGTGCCCACCCACTCCCGGATCGAGCCATCATCGTTCAACACGGGCGTGCCACGGGCAACGAAGTATCGATAGGCACCGTCATGACGACGGATGCGGTATTCAACCTCGTAATACGACCTCGTCTCCACCGCATGGCGCCACACCTTCAACGCCCGGGCCGTGTCCTCCGGATGCAGCGCCCGGGCCCAACCCGCCCCCTGGACTTCCTCGTCTGTCTGCCCCGTGTAAGCCTGCCATGTGGGCAGCGGCCCCACCACCTGCCCGTCCGGCGTGGTCTTCCAGACAATCTGGGCCGTGGCCGTCACCAGCGACCGGAAACGCTCCTCACTTTCACGCAGACGCTGTTCGACGCTCTGACGCTTGGTGATGTCACGCAGAATGGACGAAAAAGACTCCGTCCCATCCGCGGACGGCGTGTGGATCACGACGACCTGGCTGACAGGCATTTCCCGTCCACCACGGGTCACCACGACGGTATCATCAGACCAGTTGTCGCCCGCGCGGGCACCGGACAGGGCCCGGCTGGCGATCCGCTCCACAGCCCGGCGCGGATGCAGATCGCTCAAACGCAAACCTTGCACGTCCCCTGTCTCACCCAGTCCCAGCATCTGGCGTCCCGCGCGGTTCAGATACAAAAGGTCTCCTGCCAGGGTGGCGGTGTAAACGATGTCGCTGGTGTTCTCAATGATCTCGGTGAGTTGCAGACGGGACGCTTCAACACAGCTCCGCTCATCCCGCAATCGTCTCCGCTCGCACACCTGACGGATGGCCTCACCAAGCCGCGCCGGACGCTCCTTGAGGATGTAGTCGTCCCCACCGCAGCGCAGGGCCTTGATGGCCAGTTCCTCGTCGCTGGAACCGGTGATGATGATGAAGGGCGTATCCAGACCGCGCTGCCGGACATGTTCAAGCGCCTTCAATCCGTCAATCTCCGGCGGGTGATGAGAAGCGAGGATGAGATCGTGTCCGCCTTCAAGGGTCGCCAGAAAATCGGGGAGGCTGGCCACCCTGGTATGCTGGAGGACAATGCCAGACCGCCGGACCTGATTAAGGAAACGCTGATTTAATCTCCAGCTTTGTGTTGTTTGTTGGCGACGAGGT
>CAYQCZ010000613.1:0-2545 GCA_964415955.1 uncultured Verrucomicrobiota bacterium
GGATCAACTCTGCCAGCCACTCCACGCGTGGATCGTGCTCCAGCTCGTAGTCGATCTCCAGGTTTGCGTCACCGGCATCCACAGCGAACTCGGTGGAAACACGGTCCACCCATGCATCGTGATCGTTGCGCGCCCTGAGCGGTGCGGGTTGGAACACCCTGCGCGGGAATCCTGGCATGGCGGCGCGGGTGTTTCTGAAAAGCACGCGGCCCGGTCCGTGAAGGTCCAGCACTGCATCAAGCAATTCCGTCGCGGCGCTGGCCTCACCTGATTTTAATGCCTTCAGTCGTGCCGTCAGAGTCTCCTTCTCGCCTTTGAACCATTGTTTCAGCAGGCGTGTTTCCGTGGCATCTGGCATCTCGCCACGTGCGAGTTTCTCAGCGATGCGCGCGACTTCCTCGAAATCACCGCCCTCCTTTTGGAACGTGTCAAAATCCTCGTATCGATCCGGGTCCAGCAACCGCAATCTCGCAAAGTGGCCTTCCGGGCCAAGCTGTTCAGGCGTCGCGGTCAGCAGCAGCAAACCTTCGGCAGCCCTGCCCAGCGCCTCCACCATCGTGTATTGCGGACTTGGCGCTGCGGGCGACCATTCCAGATGATGCGCCTCGTCCACCACCAGCATGTCCCAGCCCGCGGCCAGCGCCTGGGCGGAGCGGGTGGCATTTCCTGAGAGATAATCGATGCTGCACAGGATCATCTGATCATCCAAAAAGGGATTTGCCCCCGGCTGGCCGGCTTCGATGGAGGCGCATCGTTCCTCGTCAAAAATGTGAAACCACAGGTTGAACTTGCGCAGCAGTTCGACGAACCACTGATGCACCAGTGAATCCGGAACCAGGATCAATACGCGCGAAGCCCTGCCGCTCACCAGCAGACGATGCACGATGAGACAGGCCTCGATGGTTTTGCCCAGGCCCACTTCGTCCGAGAGCAGCACACGCGGCGCGTGCCGGGCGCTGACCTCGTGGGCGATGTAGAACTGATGCGGGATCAGGTCAATGCGTCCGCCAAGGAAGCCGCGCACGGGGGATTTCCGGCAGGCGTGCAAATGCTGCAGCGTGCGCCATCGCAGCAGGAAGGCTTCAGGATCATCAAATTGACCGGCCAGCAGGCGGTCCTCCGGCGTGCTGAAACTGATGTTGTCGCAGAGCTGTGTTTCACAAAGCCCGCCGTCCGGCCCGGCATAGGTGATCAGCCCGCCTTCTTCACGCAAGGACCCCACGCGCATGCTCCGGCCATCGCGCCCTTTGATGGTTGCGCCTTCCTTGAAGCGGACACGCTTCAAGGGCGCATGTTCCTGCGCATACAGCCGCGTCTCGCCACTGGCGGGGAACGCAACACTGACCCGGCCATCCGCGACCTCCAGCACCGTGCCCAGACCGAGTTCAGGTTCCGATTCGGAGATCCATCGCTGGCCCTTGATGAACAATCCCGGCACCGGTGTCATTGTCCGGAGGTTGGCAGCCGGTGGGCGGACCACAGGGCAATGCGCCGCATGATTTCCCAGTTGTCATGCTCCTTGATGGCCACGGGGCCGATGCCCTTGCCGCTCAGAGCGTCGTTGGAAATCCAGCCCGCATCCGTCACCACCACCACGCGTCCGATGCCCAGTTCGGCGGCGGCCATCAATGCGCCCCGTTCATTGCGCGGACCGCCCAGGGGTTGCACGGACGTGTCGTTCAACACCAGCGGCCTGGGCCGGGCCACGTGTCCGGCGGCCATCACCACCAGATTGCCCGTGTAATACGCCCAGCGCAGTCCGCCCAGCACGGGGGAGTCCTTGGGCAGTTTCAGCAGTTTGGCATCCGTGTAGCGTTCGCGATATTGCATGCCGAAATGCTCCAGCAGCTTGTTGACGTCCGTGATCTCCATGTTGTGGTTCTCCTGATTGCCCATGAGGATCAATCCTCCGCCATCGCGGACGAAATTCACCAGCAATTCCACATCCTGCGGTGACACATGCGGCGGAGGTGGATTGTCGCCCACCGCATTGTCGCTGGGGTTCGCAATCAGCAATACATCCACACCTTTGAGCGTTTCCTTGTTCAACGGGTCGCTGTTCACCCGCACGTCGAAATGCTCCCTCAGCTTCGCCAGCACGTCCTTGAAGCTGCCGTCCGGCAAATAACGGGTTTCGCCCCGGGCGTTGTAGTAACGGCTGTATAAAAGCACTGCGCGTCCGCTGCGAACAGGCGGTGCGGCGGGTTTGGCAGTGGGTGGGGCAGGAGAGACAGGTGCTGGAGGTGCTGGAGGTGCAGACGGCGGTGGTGTGACAGCCGCGACGACAGGAGCAGTAGAGGCGGACGGCAGCGGCTTCACGTTCCTGAAGGCCTTCGTGAAGAAGTCTCGGACTTGTTCCTGCACATCCGCTGTGTTGAACGCCACCCCGCCGTGACCCGCCCCCGGCAGCACGGACAACCGGCAGGGCACGTCGGCCTTGCTGAGCGCGCGCTCCAGCAAGGCGCTCTGGCCCAGCGGCACCAGCGGGTCCTGGTCCCCATGCACGATCAGAAACGGCGCATCGTCCTCCGTCACATAGGTCAAC
>CAYQCZ010000614.1:0-2108 GCA_964415955.1 uncultured Verrucomicrobiota bacterium
CAAGCCGCATCCAAGCCTCCGCCGTCCGCAGCGGTTGCCTCCACCCCCGCCCCCCCTGCTCCGAAAGCCCTTTCAGGCGAAACCATCACCATCCCGCTGGCCAGCGTGATCAGCAACCTGCCGGAGGACCTCAAGCCGTGCGTGGCAGCCATCCCTGAACCGTCCCATACTTTTCAGTTCCCCTTGGAACTGGCGCTCGAAGGCCTCCCCAAGGGCGCAGTGAAGGTGTCCTTTGGCATGCTGAAGGCGGGCGCTCCCGCAGGAACCTTCACCGGCTCCAAGGAACATGACGACCGCCTCGTTTCGCTGCCGCTCAAGGAAATCATGGCACGGCTCAAGCCGGACCAGCTCAAAATCAAGCGGGAGCAGAAGATCATCGAGGTGCCCGACGACATCAAACCCGTGTTCGGCACCAATGCCAAGGCGCCACCTCCGGCCAAACCTGCGGCACCAAGCGCCCCGCCCGCACCCGGGCCTGCTGATCCCGCGCAGACCGCCGCAGCTCAAACCGTGCCCCCGGTTGCAAAAGCGCAGACGGCCACCACGCCGGCATCCGGCCCCGCCATCTCCCAGCCCGGCGAGATGGTGGCTGCCGCAGCAGCCCTCCCCGAGGTTGATGGCGCGATGTTGAGCATGCAGGATGGGCTGAGCATCTCGAAGAAATTCCCCGCCGGCATCAACGGTGACGCCCTGGCAGCGTTCATCCCGGACATTTTCAGCAGGCTTGGCATCAGCACCATGGAACTCAAGCTGGGGGACGTCACGTCCGTCACCATCCAGCTGGGTGACAGGCAGCTCTACATGGCACGTGGCGGGAAGCTCTACCTGAGCGCCCTGGGGCGCGCCGGAGCCGGCTTGAATGCCGCCTCCCTGCAAAACCTTGCAAATCAACTGCTGAATCTGAACAAATAAACCCATGGCCATCATCAACCAAGCCACCAAGGAAATTCAGGTCAAGATCGTCTATTACGGCACGGCCCAGGGCGGCAAGACGACCAATCTGGAGAAAGTTCACTCAGATGTGCAGACCGGCGATGCGCCAGAGGCAAAGAGCAAGCTCGTGTCCCTGGCCACCAGCTCGGACCGCACATTGTTTTTCGATTTTCTCCCCATCGAGGCCATGTCGATCAAGGGCTACAAGACCAAGTTCCAGCTCTACACCGTGCCCGGCCAGGTGATCTACAACACCACCCGCCAGCTTGTGCTCCGGGGCGTGGACGGCATCGTCTTCGTCGCCGATTCCCAGTGGTCCAAGATGGAGGAAAACGTGGAAAGCTTTCAGAACCTCATCGACAACCTGAAGACGCTGAGGCTGAACATCGACGACATCCCCTACGTGCTTCAATACAACAAGCGCGACCTGCCCGATGTGGCCCCCGTCGAATACATGGACTTCACCCTCAACAATCGGGAAGTGCGCGTGCCCTCCTTCCCGGCGGCGGCATTCAAGTCCGAGGGTGTCTTCGAAACGCTCAACATGATCACCCGCATGCTGCTGCACAAGTTCATCAATCAAATGGGCCGGAAATAAGGGAGCTGCATGTTCAATCTCCCGCAGATCACCGAGGAGGACGTCCAGGTCATCGACAAGGCCACCGGAGAGTTGATCTCCCGCACCCAGGCCAGCGCCGTATTGATCACCGACGTCGGCGGAGCCCTCATCGTCCAGAAGGGCGAGGTGGAAGGTTTCGACATCACCTCCATCGCCGCCCTCGCCTCCAATTCCTACGCGGCCACACAGATGATCGCCTCCCTGATCAACGAGCCGAATTTCACGGCCGTCTATCAGCAGGGGGACAACTGGGGCCTGCTGGTGATGAACGTGGACGAGTATTGCCTGATGATCGTGATCTTCCGGGCGCAGGTTTCCGTGGGGCTGATCAAATACTACGCCCAGGACACCTTGAAGGCCATCTCCGCCCAGATGAAGGCCGCCTCTGAACGTGCCCCCGGTGAAACACTCGACATGGTCGAGATGAACGTGGGCGACATTGAGGAGGTATTCAAACGCAAGCGCGGCGGCGAAGACAAGCCCTGCGAGCCGGAAATCTGCCAGCGCGCGCCGATTGTGGAAAACGTGGTGGCCGGTGATTACATGTTCTGCGCCT
>CAYQCZ010000614.1:2118-2531 GCA_964415955.1 uncultured Verrucomicrobiota bacterium
GAACCAGCCGCATTGCGATGGCTCCCACGCCGGAACCGGCATCGAACCCATCCCGGTCAACATTCCGGAAGAGCAAAAAGTCGCCTGGTGCCTCTGCAAGCACTCCAAGAACCTCCCCTTCTGCGACGGCTCCCACAGCCGGATATAAGCGAGTTCCGGTGCTCAGGACAAGACCGTCAGGTTTCCCACCTCAAAAATCGTATTCACCTGCAATAGCGCCGTGGGCACGGCATCGTTGTAGAACGCCGATTCACAAAATGAAAAAGCCCCGGCAGGGGCGGCATAGGCTGAAGATGTCGCTCCTGACGGAGCTTGGAAATTTGTTCGGCGGGTTTTCTACAAAGATGTCGCGCCTACGGCGCTTAGAGCATTTCCATAAATCATGTAGCGTATCCGGCGTGTAAAAAGAACCC
>CAYQCZ010000615.1:0-2527 GCA_964415955.1 uncultured Verrucomicrobiota bacterium
GCGCCTGGTGTCGGGACAGTTCTCCTGGGAGCAGGTTACGCGCCTGTTTGCCGGCATTCTGGAGGCCCATCCCTACCGGAGGGGTTCGTGATACCGGCGCTTCAGCGCCGGCCGGAACTGGCGGCTTTCCTGTTCGCGGCGCTGGTCCATATGCTCTTTTGGATCGCCCTGCCGGAGCGCATGCAGCGCAACCAGAGCACCGATTATTTTGAGGTGAACGAACCGGTGGCAAGGCAGATCGCCGCCGGCCGCGGCATCACGCTGCCCAACGGGGATCCGGCCACGGCCAAGGCGCCGGGGCAATCCATCCTGCTGGCCGGAACCTTTGCCGTTGCCGCCTGGACGGGGCTGAGCGAGACGTTCGTGCAGCGTGCCTACATCGTCGCGGCCATGGGGCTGGGCGCGGCGCTGCTCTACCGCCTGTTTGCGCTGCTGCTGTGGCCGCGCGTGGCGCTGTGGGGCGTCGCCATCTGGACGCTTCATCCCATGACGCTCTGGATCGCCAAGCAACCGAACACGGAGGTGCCCTTTTTCGCCCTGCTGTTCGGCGTCCTGCTGCTGGGCGCCCAAGTGGCCGGCCGGGCGGGGAAGGGAACTGGCCTGCGGGGCCTGTTGTGCGGCGTGTTGCTCGGGCTGGCGATGCTGGTCCGGCCCATCGGCATCCTGCTGCCGGGCGTGCTGCTTGTCTGGCTGTGGCTGGGGCCGCGGCTTTCTTTCCGGCGGTTGACGGTATTTGCCGTGGGCTTGGCGGCCGGGTGCGCGCTCGCCGTCGGGCCTTGGGAAGTCTGGGTCTGGCAGCAATCTGGCCGCTGGATATTGCTGGGCGACCACGGTACCGGTTCGCTGATGGACGGGCTGACGTTTGGCGTCAAGGGCGATGCGTCCGGCGGCACGCTGGTCCGTGACGAACTGCTGCCGCTGATGCAGGATATGTTCGATGAACAGCTGGCCCAGCGGATGAACACCAATGGCCAGGTCTTCTCTTACCTGTTCCACCGCTTCCAGCAGGAGCCGCTGCTGGTTGCCGAGCTGTTCGCCGTCAAGGCGGTCCGGAGCTGGTTCGGCACCAATGCGAAATCGATGGAAATCGCCATCGCGCTGGTGCAGATTCCGTTTCTCGCGTTCACGCTCCGCGGCGGCCGGCGCTTCTGGCGGGCCGGCCCGCGCCAGCGGTCGTTCGCCTTGCTGTGCCTGCTGCTGACGGGCTATTTCTGGTCGATGACGGTGATTGCGCTCTCGATTGTCCGCTACCTGCTGCCGCCGATGGCCGTGTTGAGCGCACTGACTGCTGCCGGCGCGGGGCTGGGTGGCGAGGCGGACACCTCCTTACCTCCGGCGACCGGACCCGGAATGCTTTAGCCGGTTCTTCGCAGGTCCCGGGAAATGGCGTTCATCAACTGGTGGTAACCTGAGTGAACGTTCAGCATGCACTCGTGACGCCCCAGGTGAAAGATTGATGCTTCAGATAAGACCTGAACAACTTGCAATCTTCGAGGTACAAGCCATTGCCGCTTTTCGGGAAGCGGCGGCGGTGCATTTGCGGGACCAGCATCCGGAAGCGTGCGAGGAACTCGGTCCGGCGGGACTGGATGCCGTGGTGCGGGAGGCCTTGGCGGAGGCCATGAGCAAGGGCATTGAAACCCGGGGCGCCGCACTGTCGTTCATTGAACTACGCCTGATGTTCGGGAAAGATTTTGAGCTTTCTCCCGATCGCAAATGGGCGGAGAAAATCCTCGCGCATCCGACGCTGCCGGATTACTGCAAGCTGGAGGCGATTCGTGAGCGGATGATGGAACGGACTGGCGGCCTGGTGGTTCGCCGGAGCGACTTCGATCCCGAGGCAGAAGCTGATTCTTAACAAACACTTTTAGGAGCTCAAGAATGCCGTTTTGCGGGCAGTGCGGGGCTTTTCACGACCCTTGCGGCGGACCCCAACCCATCAACCAACCGAAGAAGAAGTGCCCCAAAGGCAAGGGCGCCATTATGGTTGTGGTTCAGGACGACGCAGGGAACAACCTTGGGGCGGTCAATGTCTCGAAGGATGGAAATGGCAAGGATACGGACAATGCGGGAGCCGCAACTTGGGAAGGGCTGGATCCTGGCAAGTATACGGTCGATCTGCCGCCGCTCAGCCAGCAGTTGAAGGCAGATTATGAGGCGCCGAAGAAAACGCAGCGCAAGGAAAGCGTAAAAGCGGGAGCTGCGACGTCGGTAATTTACGTGCTGACGCGCAAGGCCGCGCTGAAGGTGAAGGTCGTTTCGAAGGACGGATCGACGTTGTTTGCAGGCGCATCCGTGGATGGGACCGGTCCGGAGGCGGGGGCTGGAAAAGTGACCGGCGTCAACGGGATTGCCGACTGCCTGAAGGTTTCCCCCGGCAAATACGAATTCAAGATCAATCTGAAGCAGGCGGACGAAGACGACTGGGCCACGACGCTGGACTTCAAGAAGAAAGATAAGGCGGAAATTACACTGTCTCCTGGCGACGACAAGGAACTTGTGGTGCAGGTGGAGCACAAAAATGAGG
>CAYQCZ010000616.1:0-2524 GCA_964415955.1 uncultured Verrucomicrobiota bacterium
CGGTTCCCATCCAGTGTGTGACCACGCGTCTGCCGAAGGAGGGAACGAACGCGGCCCCGTCCGTTGCGGAGGAGAAGCCCGGCGAGAAAAAGCCCAAGGATGCCGCCCTCAAACCTGTGGAGGTGGTCTTCCTCAAACAGGGCGAGGCCGCCCGCATGACCCCGGTGAAACGCGGCATCAGCGACGATTCACATGTGGAAATCACCGAGGGATTGAAGGAGGGCCAGGAGGTGATCACCGGAGGCTACAAGGCCATCAATCGCGACCTTGAAGACGGGAAGTTGGTGAAGATCGGCACCACCACGCCTGACTCGAAGGAGGCAAAGTGAACATCCCACCCCATGACGACAGGATGTGCTGGTGGGACGGGATGGTGGCACTCCTCCAAGACTGCAACACTGTAATACCGCATTCCTCCGCCTTGTGAGTCTCATCCGCCTCACCGACATCACGCGCCGTTACAACATGGGGGCGGAAGTGGTCCATGCCCTGCGCGGTGTTTCCCTGTGCATCGAGCGGGGGGAATACGTCGCCATCATGGGACCATCCGGCTCGGGGAAGTCCACCATGATGAACCTGCTCGGGTGCCTGGACACACCCACATCCGGCCGCTACGAACTCAATGGCACCGACGTCAGCGAGATGGACGACAACGAACTGGCTGGCATCCGCAACCGGGAGATCGGCTTCATTTTTCAGAGTTTCAACCTTCTGGCCCGCGCCACGGCATTGCGCAATGTGGAGCTCCCCATGGTGTATGCTGGCGTGCCCTCGGACGAACGCCGCGAAAAGGCATTGCTCGCGCTGGAAAAGGTCGGACTCAAAGACCGCGTGACCCATCAACCCAACGAGCTGTCCGGCGGTCAGCGCCAGCGCGTCGCCGTCGCCCGCGCCCTGGTGAACAATCCTTCCATCCTTCTGGCCGATGAACCCACCGGCAATCTGGACTCGAAGACCGGCGCGGAAATCCTGGCCTTGTTCGACCAGCTCAGCCGGCAGGGCAACACCATCATCGTGGTGACGCATGAGGAGAAGGTGGCGCGCCACACACGCCGCATCATCCGCATTCTGGACGGCCTGATCGCCAGCGATGAGCCAACCGTCCCGCAACCCGATGAAGTGACGCCCGAGCCGGCCGCCGTTAAGAGCCACGCACCATGAGCCTGTTCGCCGAGTTCTGGGAGGGCCTGATGAACGCGCTCGAAGCGGTGCGTGCAAACAAGCTGCGTTCCGCGCTCACCACGCTGGGCATCGTCATTGGCGTGGTCACAGTGACGCTCATGGCGGCGGCCATCGACGGTTTGAACACGGCCTTCATCCGCAGCATTTCGGCCATTGGCGCGGATGTCCTGTTCGTTCAGAAATATCCATGGTTCAACGACCAGCCCTGGTGGACCATGCGCAACCGCCGTGACATCAGACTGGCTGACATGCGGGCACTCGCCCGCCAGGCGAAGGAGGTCTCCGCCGTGACCGCGGAAACCTTCGGCCGGGGCACGGTGCGTTACGGCAACGCGGCGGCGTCCTCCGTCTTCATCGTGGCGACCACCGAGCAGGGTGCCACCGTGGGCGGTTTGAACCTGCGCGAAGGACGCTTTCTCACCACGGCGGAGGTGGAGGGCGCGCGTCCCGCCTGCGTGCTGGGCTACGATGTGGCCGAGGCGTTCTTCCCCTACGAATCCCCGCTGGGCAAACGCATCACCATCAACCAGCACGTCTTCGAGGTGGTGGGCGTGCTGGAACGGCGCGGCAAGTTCCTGGGCATGGCCAGCCTGGACAACCAGGTCATGCTGCCGATCACACGCTTCATGCAGCAGATGACATGGCGGCCCAACGTGGACATCAAGGTGAAGGTGCGCGACCTGCGCAACATCGAGGAGGCGCGCGAGGAGCTCCGCGGCATCATGCGCAAGCTGCGCCGTGTGGAACCCGGTGCGCCCGATGACTTCGCCATCAACGAACAGCAGGTGTTCATCCAGACGTTTCAACGGGTGGGCGGCATCATTGCCAGTGTCGGGCTGTTCATCACCGGACTGGCCTTGTTCGTGGGCGGCATCGGCATCATGAACATCATGTTCGTCTCCGTGGCCGAGCGCACCCGTGAGATCGGCCTGCGCAAGGCCCTGGGCGCCAGGCCACGCGCCATCCTCATCCAATTCCTGCTCGAAGCCGCCACGATCTGTCTCATGGGCGGCTTGATCGGGCTTGGCATTGCCTGGGCTGCGACCAGTGCTGCGTCCACGCTCATTCCAGCGCGCATGTCGCCGTCGGTCATCGGCCTGGCACTGGTGGTTTCCCTGGCCACCGGCCTCGTGGCGGGCTTTTTCCCGGCCTGGCGCGCGGCCAGAATGAATCCCGTGGACGCATTGAGGGCTGAATGAAAGGCGCAGCAACATCACAAAAGTGGAGCGGGTTGCGCCTCGCCTGGGGGGAATTCATCGAAAGCAGTCAGATGGCGCTCGCCGCACTGGCCTCCCACAAGCTCCGCGCCGCGCTGACGCTGGCGGGTGTCACCGTGGGCTTT
>CAYQCZ010000617.1:0-1798 GCA_964415955.1 uncultured Verrucomicrobiota bacterium
TGTCTTCGAATACCCCGAGGCGCGCGACGGCACGCCGTTGTTCAAGCCCTCGGAGAATTTCATCGCCCCGGAACTCGTCTAGTCATGCCACGCGAATCCGCCGCCGCGAGGGCTGAGCGCGCCGCGAAAATCCTTGCCGGGCTGCGGCGCACATATCCGGACGCCCATTGCGAGCTGAACTTCTCCAACCCGCTCGAACTGCTGGTCGCCACCATTCTCTCCGCCCAATGCACGGACAAACGGGTCAACATCGTCACGGCAGAACTGTTCCAGAAATACCGCACCGCCGCCGTTTACGCGAACGCGCCATTGGATGAATTGGAGGCGGCCATCAAGACCACCGGCTTTTTCCGCAACAAGGCGAGGAACATCCAGGCCTGCTGTCGGGCGCTGGTCGAAAAGCACGGCGGCACGGTGCCGCGCACCATGGAGGAACTGCATGCCCTTGCCGGTGTCGGACGCAAGACGGCCAATGTCGTCCTCGGAAACGCCTTCAACATCAACGTCGGCATCGTGGTGGACACGCATGTGACACGCCTGGCCAACCGCCTTCATTTCACGCGGCACACCGATGCCGTAAAAATCGAACAGGACTTGATGAAACTGGTGCCGCAGCATGACTGGACGCTGTTCAGCCACTGGTTGATCTGGCACGGGCGACGACGATGCCCCGCGCGCAAGCCGGATTGCGCGCATTGCGAAATCGCCGCGCTGTGTCCAAGCTCCTCCGCGTCATGATGCATTACCTGCTGGTGGCCATGGGCAGCGCAATCGGCGGTGTCCTGAGATTCTGGACGGCAAACCTGCTGGAGCGCCGGCTGGGACCGTCCTTCCCATGGGGCACGCTCACGGTGAACATTCTCGGTTCGCTGCTGATCGGCCTGGTCGCCGCCCTCGCGGCAAAGGAGTCCTCGATGTTTCACCCCCTGGGCACGCGCAACTTTGTCATGGCCGGCGTGATGGGCGGTTTCACCACCTTCTCCGCCTTCAGCCTGCAAACCCTGCAGTTGCTGCAATCGGGCAGGGTGGCGCATGCCATGTTCAATGTGGCCGGGTCGGTGACGCTTTGCCTGCTGGGCGTCTGGCTGGGGCACACGCTGGGCCAGTCGTTCAACCGCTGAGCCATGAGCGAGCACTGGCACCTGATGGATTCCGGCCGCTGCCCTTCTGCATGGAACATGGCGCTGGACGAGGCATTGCTGCTCACCGCTCCAGCTCGCAACCGGCCCGTGCTGCGTTTTTATGGCTGGACCGAACCGTCCGCGACCTTCGGCTACTTCCAAAAATACACGGATGTGGCCTCCATGACGTCACTGCGTCCGCTGGTCCGCCGCCCCACCGGCGGGGGGCTGGTGCCGCACGACATCGACTGGACCTACAGCCTCGTTTTTCCGCCGGATCATGCATGGTATGGCCTCCGCGCCGAGGCCAGTTACCGTCAGCTCCATGAATGGCTGAATGGCGCCTTCTCCCGGCTGAACGTCGCCTCCGCGCTTGCGCCATGTTGCGCCAAGGAACTGCCGGGACGCTGTTTTGCAGGGCCTGAGAAATCCGACCTGGTGCTGGAGGGCCGCAAGATCGCGGGCGCGGCGCAGCGCCGGTCCAAAACGGGGCTGCTCATCCAGGGCTCGGTTCATCCTCCCGCTGGAATGGCAAGAGCCGCGTGGCAGGATGCCGTGTGTGCAGAAGCGCGGGAACGCTTCGGCATGGGTTGGGAAAACATGACGGTTGATGCTTCCCTGAGCCACCTGGCCGATGATCTTGCCGGCACGAAATACGCACAGGACGCGTTCAACCA
>CAYQCZ010000617.1:1808-2516 GCA_964415955.1 uncultured Verrucomicrobiota bacterium
GACAAGGAAATTTCAGTGGCCTGACCGGGTTTGGTTTGGCGTTACGACAAAGGGCCGTCCTTTACCTTTCGGGACGGCCCATTTCAGTTTTCTGCGGCAAGAGAAAAGCACGCCCCGCCGCCAACTGACGCGTTCATCCAGCGCCGTTTTAAGGGACTGATGCTAAATTCATGAATTGCAGGGGATGGATTGTGTCGCGCTGAGAGATCACTTCGATCGCAGCGCGACCGGAGCCACCATCGCGCCTCAAGGGCGGTGTCATCCGGCAAGTCCGGTCCCTCGTTTTCAAGGTGTGGACACCAGACTGGATGGAAGTTCACCCGCTTCTCTGAACAATTGCCACAGGCCGCCGGGAACCCCGTCAAACGCCCGCACGAACCGCTCCGCACCGCGCCCTTCGCCCATCACATCCCGGATGAACACCCGCACGATCTGGCCGGGGTGACGCCGCGCCAGATCGCCAAAAATCTCCGGATCTTTTTCGCCCGCATCACCCACCAATACAAACTTGCGCGCCGGAAAGCGTTTCAACAACGGCTCGATCACCCCCAGTTTGTATTGCTCGGTGGAGACAAACAGGCTGAGGAACTGCTCGTCCTTCCAGCGGAAGGGCTTGAGGTGAAAGGTGCCGGAGGGAAACCCCCTGTCGGAAATGAATTCCGAAAGCGGCACGTAAAGCTGAATCGGACTGGCCGACACATAATGAAA
>CAYQCZ010000618.1:0-2507 GCA_964415955.1 uncultured Verrucomicrobiota bacterium
CCGCCATTCCATCACCCAAATCTGAAAACCCCCCTTTATTCAGCGGCTCCTTAATTGTGAAGTGCCGAATTAAAGGATGATTCCGGCATCCAAGCCCCACTCCCAGCAGGCTGTGCCTTCGGTATCTTCGTTCCCTTCTGCTCGAGTTCGTGTTATGCGCCGTGCATGAGTCTGCTGTCGCCTTCCGTCATTGAAGCCATTGGTCAGACGCCGCTGGTGGAGCTTTCACGCATCACCCGGGGGATGCGCGGACGCATCCTGGCCAAGCTGGAACTGCTCAATCCCGGTTTCTCAAAGAAGGACCGTATTGCGCGGCAGATCATCGAGGACGCGAAGGCGGACGGACGGTTGCAGCCCGGCCAGACGGTGGTGGAGTTGACCAGTGGCAACACCGGAACCGGGCTGGCCATCGTCTGCGCGGTCATGGGGCATCCCTTCGTGGCGGTGATGTCGCGCGGCAATTCAACGGAACGCGTCCGCATGATGTCGGCTCTGGGCGCCGAGGTCGCGCTGGTGGATCAGGCGCCCGGTTCGCAACCCGGCCAGGTGGGTGGCGAAGACCTGGCCCTGGTCGAGTCGGAAACACAGCGCATCGTCACCACCCGTGGCGCGTTCCGCGCGGACCAGTTTCATGACGATGGGAACTTCCGGGCGCATTACCTGCACACCGGCCCCGAGCTGTGGGAACAAAGCGGGGGCGGCATCGATGTGTTCTGCGATTTCATCGGCACGGCTGGCACGCTGGCCGGATGCACGGCGGCCTTGAAGGAACGGCACGCGGGCATTCGCAGCTACGGAATCGAACCAACAGGAGCAGCCATCCTTGCGGGCCAGGCGGTCAACAACCCCCGTCACCGCATTCAAGGCGGCGGCTATTCGATGCACGGCCTGCCGATGCTCCAGCGCACCACCATTGATGGCTGGCTGCAGGTGAGCGACGCCGAAGCCATCGAATGCGCAAGACGACTGGCACGCGAGGAGGGCATCTTCGCCGGTTTTTCATCCGGGGCAAATCTGGCGGGCGCCCTGCAACTGTTGCGCGGCGCGCATGCCGGCCAGACCATCGCCATCATCATCTGCGACTCCGGCCTGAAATATCTCAGCACGGATTTGTGGCAGTAACCGGAACGGAACCAAGCCAACGGATCAACAGCATCATGCGATCGCAACCAGACGCCGCCACCGCCCTCTGCACAGCGCATCGCTCCGAAGGATGTTCAAACCTCGAATTGACTCGCAGCACAAACCGTCGTCATACCATGTGCATGTTGCCAAAACCTTTGTTGCTCGCCGCCTTTATGCAAGCCGGATGCCTTGCCAGTTTCCTCCACGCGGAGGACTGGCCGCAATGGCGCGGCACGGACGGCCAGGGCCATGCCAACGCCAGACACCTGCCCACATCCTGGAGTGAAACGGATAACATCCGGTGGAAAACCCCCATCGCCGGGCGCGGCTACTCCTCGCCGGTCATCGAAGGAAACACCCTCTGGCTGACCACCGCCATCGAAGTGGAGGCCGACCCCGCAGAGGCCGCACGCCGGTTGAAGACCAACACCGGTGATCAACCGCTGACCGTGCTGGACCGCGTCCAGCTCCGCTGCGTGGGCGTGGACATGGAACACGGACGCATCGTGAAGGACTTCACCCTGCTGGAGGTTTCCCAGCCACAGTGGGTTCACAAGCTCAACAGCTACGCATCGCCGTCGCCGGTCATCGAGAAAGGTCGTCTCTACGCTCATTTCGGCGCGCTTGGAACGGTTTGCGCCGACGTGAAATCCGGCAAAGTCCTCTGGTCGAACACCGATCTCCATGTGATGCACGAGAACGGTCCCGGCAGCACACCCATTCTCTGGCGCGACCTTCTCATCTTTCACATGGACGGCAGCGACTCCCAATTCATCGCCGCACTCAACAAACGCACCGGCAAGCTGGCGTGGAAAACCCAGCGAACAGGCGCGATGCGGGAGAACGGCCAGCAGCGCAAATCCTACGGCACACCGCTCGTCCTCAAGGTCAACGGCAGCGACCAGATCATTTCACCGGCCACGGACTGGTTGTATGCCTATGACCCGGCCAGCGGACGCGAGTTGTGGAAGGTGCCCTACGGCCAGCTCGGTTTTTCCATCGTGCCAAGGCCCGTCACCGGCGATGGCATGCTTTATATGGCCACAGGATTCGGTCGCAAACAAATGCTCGCCATGCAACTCGAAGGCGTGCCCGTCCCGGAGATCAAATGGCGTCACACAAAAGGAGTCCCCACCATGCCCTCGCCCCTGCTGGTCGGCCAGGAACTCTACTTCGTGGACGACGGCGGATTCATCACCTGCCTGGATGCGAAGTCCGGCAGACAAATCTACCAGGAACGGCTTGGCGGCAACTTCAGCTCCTCGATGTCCAACCTCAGCTTCTTCTCTCCGAAGGCAGAGAAGGGCACCGCGCTGGGTCTGAACGCCGGGCTGGGCAACCTTGGCGTGTCGGTGGTGCAGTTCGTGGTGCCGATCGTGATC
>CAYQCZ010000619.1:0-2500 GCA_964415955.1 uncultured Verrucomicrobiota bacterium
CCATTGGCACAGCCGACAAAATCAAAATTCCGGCAGATTATAAAATCATTGAAGGTAAAGTGGTGACCCCCGGACTGGTGGATGCACACAGCACTGTGGGGTTTGCAGGTATGTTCAATGTGCCTGCCGATCAGATGCAACTAGAAAAATCGGATCCGCTGCAGCCCGAACTCCGCGCCATAGATGCCTACAATCCGCGCGAAGAACTGGTAGCGTTCTTAAACTCCTTCGGCGTGACGACCGTGCACACCGGACACGGACCGGGGGCACTTATAAGTGGACAAACACTGGTAGCGAAGACCTTCGGCGAAACAGTGGAAACCACCGTGATCAAAGAGGCCGCCATGCTCGCCATGACACTCGGCGAGAGCGTGAGCGACAACTTCAAAAGCCCGGGTACCACCGCGAAGAGCATCGCCATGCTGCGTGCGGCTCTGCTAGATGCACAGGCGTATCAAAAGAAAATGGCCAACGAAGACAAGACCAAGCAACCCGCGCGCGACTTGCGCAAGGAAGCACTTGTACGGCTGCTCACAGGCGAGCTAAAGGCACTGGTCACAGCCAATACCGCCACAGACATCATGTCTGCCATTCGATTGGCGAAGGAATTCAAGCTAAAGCTGGTGCTTGATGGCGCGACAGAATCCTACCTACTTATCGATGAGATCAAAGCAGCAGGGGCAGAGGTGATCTTGCACCCCACCATGATCCGCGGATATGGCGATATGGCCAACTACTCGATGGAAACTGCCGCTGTGCTCACCAAGGCAGGCATACCCGTTTCACTTCAAAGCGGATTTGAGGCGTATGTACCCAAAACCCGTGTGATCCTCTACGAAGCGGCCTTGGCAGTGGCCAATGGCCTGTCGTTCGAAGACGGCCTTAAATCCATCACACTCCACCCGGCCAAAGTGATTGGGATGGATAGCCGTGTAGGTTCGCTCGAAAAAGGCAAGGATGCCGATGTGGTGATCTACGATGGCGATCCGTTTGAATACACTTCGCATGTGTGTGTGGTCATCACCAATGGGGTTGTCACCTCTGAAGTGTGTAGATAAACCGCATTTCGCCCTCCACCTATCAAATCCCGCACACTAGCGGGATTTTTTGTTTGTTGACCATCCGTCAAACCTGCGAAACTTACAACAATCACCACCCGAAGTGTAACGCCCCCACCTCCGCACAGCCGCACCTTTGCACACTAAAACAGTACCGACCGGTACCCACTGACCTGACGATTTAATACAAAACAACATGAAAAATTTAGTATCCATCTTCGTACTGGCCTGCGCCATGCTTGCCATCAATTCGTGCCAACCCAAAGCCGACAAGGCAGGAGAGGCTGTAGTCGTAGAGACACCCAATGCTGCTTCGCTGGAGGCCGAACGTGTAGAGGCCGCCCGAGCCGAACGCCTTGCCCGCCTCGAACGCGAACGCACAGAGCTAGCCGAACTGCGCCGCATTTCATTGGAGGAGCTTATCAAAACGTCCAATACCTACACCAATGCCAAAGGCAAACTCGTGTATTACAAAGCCGAAGTGCTGCCTTCATACGTTGGTGGTGATGCAGCCATGAAGGCATTCCTCCGTGAAAATGTCGTCTTCCCGTCTGACGCTGAAGATGAAGGACTCGAAGGAACCGTCTTTGTGGATTTTGTGGTGGACAAGCAAGGATACGTCACCGATGTGACAGCCGAGAGCTACACCTACAAAACCGTAGATCCGGCCTTTACCGCCGAGGCTATCCGCGTGGTGAAGCTCATGCCCCGATGGACACCCGGTAGCCAACGAGGCACAGCCGTAGATGTGAAATACAGCATACCGATCACCTTCCAAATGAACTAAGCCTTGCCACAAAGCAAATCAGGCGCGAGGAAACTCGCGCTTTTTTTATGCCCTGATTCTAAGAAGTAGGAGCGGGACCGATGGGCTGCTTAGGTGCTGTACTCCCGCTTTCAGCTATACTCCGTGCCGCCTCTATCGGGCCTTTGCAATGACCGAAGCGTCATTGGCTGACCGGCTAGTGCGTGGGTATTTAGCATGGTGATTGCCTACACCTTGGCGTAGGATTCCCTACGCTTTATACTATCCCTTCAATTTCCAATTGATTCTGCCCTCTTGCTATGAAGCAAGCATTATACGAAAGGCATAGGAAAACCTATGCCCCTTCGGGGTTCAGGTAGCTTACCCATTTTCTTATAATCTTATCATCCTACACCTTGGCGTAGGATTCCCTACGCCTTATACTATCCCTTCAATTTCCAATTGATTCTACCCACTTGCTATGAAAGCAAGTATTATACGAAAGGCATAGGAAAACCTATACCAAGTGACCTAATCTACACCGAGATAGAGCTGATCGGCTAGTGCGTGGGTATTTAGCATCGTGGTTGCCTACACCTTGGCGTAGGATTCCCTACGCCTTGTACTATCCCTTCAATTTCTAATTGATTCTACCCACTTGCTATGAAAGCAAGCATTATACAAAGGCATAGGAAAA
>CAYQCZ010000620.1:0-2496 GCA_964415955.1 uncultured Verrucomicrobiota bacterium
CCCTGCCGGACATCGACGGCGCGGTGCAGACGCCGGGCGACACCAACCGCTACCGTTTCTTCGTCACCATGCAGGTGACCACAAACCTCGACTGGCACGTGTTTGGACTGCAAATCGCCCGCAATCCGCACTCAATCAACCTCAACGCCAATGCGACCAACCAAACCCTGACGGCCAGCTACAAGGACGCCGAGTTTCAAGCGCAACGGACGTTCACCTTCGAGCAACTGCGCAATCCGAAGCTGCTCGCAGCCGAGATGGGCGGGCCCTTGGCGGCCATGTTGATCGGCGGCGCGACCTCCGTGCTGCCCATCGGCTGGCAGAACCCCGACCAGCTTGCCGGAGCCATGCGGTGGGAGGCACGCCATGACAAGCTCAGGATCAGCCAGGGCCAGGCCCGTGTGTATCGTCTCCAGGCCGACCTGGGCGAACGCAGGCGCGTGGTGGTGATTGTCAGCCGCGTCGGCGAAATCCTGAAGGTGGAACTTCCCCACGGCCTCTCACTGGTCAACGACGAGGTCCGGCTGTAATGCAACCATGATTGAACTCATCCATCTCACCAAGCGGTTTGGCGAACTGACGGCGGTCAACGACGTGAGCCTCACGATAGGGAAGGGGGAATTCTTCGCCGTGCTCGGGCCGAACGCGGCCGGCAAGACGACGACCATCAAAATGCTCACAGGCCTGATCAAGCCGACCTCGGGCAGCGCGCGTGTGGCCGGGTTCGATGTGCAGCAGCAGCCGCTCGAAGCACGCCGCCACATGGCGTATGTGCCCGACTTTCCATTCCTCTATGAAAAGCTGACCCCGTGGGAATTCATCCGTTTCACCGGGCAGTTGTTCCAGATGGGCGACGATGCCATCCAGTCCAAGGCGCCACCGCTCATCCGCCGATTCAACATCGACCCCTACCTGCGCAAGCCCATTGAAGGACTCTCACACGGCACCAAGCAGCGCATCGCCATCGTGGCGGCCCTGCTGCATGACCCGGATGTGTTCATCATCGACGAACCCATGGTCGGGCTGGACCCGCATCACGCCAAGGTGGTGAAGGACGTGTTGAAGGAACGCTCGCTGGCAGGCATGACGGTGTTTTTTTCCACGCATCAGTTGAGCGTGGCGGAGGAAGTCGCCGACCGCATCGGCATCATTCATCACGGGCGTTTCATCGCCGTGGGAACACGCGATGAACTGCGTGAAAAGAGCGGCTCGGACGGCGTGCTGGAGCACAGTTTTCTCATGCTCACGGAGCAGGAGGCGAACATTGCCGAGGAACACGAGGCTTACAAGGACAGGCCGGCACCGGTGAAATGAACGGCGCAGAATCCATCCCTTCACCGCTGACACTGCTGGCAAGAGCCAATGCCTTGCAGGCCTGGCGGCGGCTCACATCCATACGGCAGCAGTCCTTCCTGCTTTCAGCCGTCATCGTGTTGTTTGTGGGGGGCTACATCGTGGTTTCGTTCGCCCTTTTCCACTGGGGGCTCCGGTTCATCGGGCGCTTTCCCGGCCTGGGGGAGATCCTGATCGAGCGGATGCTTTTCCTGATGCTGGCGTTTCTGTTCATCATGCTGCTGTTCAGCAACATCGTCATCGCCTTCACCAATCTGTTCCGCAACAAGGAGACCGCCTTCCTCTGGACGCTGCCCATACCGTCACAAACGATCTTTCGATACAAGTTCATCGAAACGTCCCTGCTGGCATCGTGGGCCTTCCTGTTCCTGATCGCGCCCTTTCTGGCGGCCTTCGGCATGACGCACAAGGCCTCGTGGGATTTTTACATGATGACCCTTGCGCAGGTCAGCCTGTTCATCATCGTGCCCACGGTGGTTGGCTCGTGGATTGCCATTTCACTCGGGCGCCACCTCGACCGCCGGTCGTTTCAGGTGGTGGCCGTGTGCATGGCGCTGCTGGCTCTGGCGGCGGCGGCCCTCTGGCTGAAGCCGGAACTGATCAAGGACGACATCGATGAAAACCGTGTGCTCGACCTGATGGGGCGCATTTTGAAGCGGACGGAGTTTTCCACCTATCCGCTGCTGCCCAGCTACTGGGTGGCGTCCGCCACGCTCTTCTGGGTGGAGGGCGCCCGCAGCACGGCGGGGTTTTTCCTGACGGTGCTGCTGAGCTATGCGGCGTTCTTCGGCGCACTGGCGTTCACGTGTTTTGGGGGGATTTTCTACGACGGCGCCTCGTCCGTCATGAGCCGGGGCAGCATGTTCGGCCAGTGGGAATGGTTCCGGCGCTGGCAGGATGCAAAAAAAAGCTTCGACTGGCCCAAAGGCGCAGCGGAGCTGGTGTTCAAGCGGCTGGCCTTCATCAAGCCGGACGTGCAGGCGTTGCTGGTCAAGGATGTGCGCATGTTCTGGCGGGACACCACCCAGTGGGGGCAGTCCCTGATGCTGTTCGGCCTGCTGGGGGTTTACATCATGAACCTGCGCCACTTTTCCCAGCAGCTTTCCAACGAGTTCTGGGTGAATCTCATTTCCTATCTGAACC
>CAYQCZ010000621.1:0-2493 GCA_964415955.1 uncultured Verrucomicrobiota bacterium
CGGGCGACCTGTTCAATCTCTTTGTCGCTTTTGAGATCATGCTCATCGCCTCTTACGCGCTGCTCACGCTTGAAGCGGACGATTGGGACATCAAGCACGCCTTCCCCTACGTGGCCATCAACGTCTTTGGCAGCGCCCTGTTCCTCTGCGCCTGCGGCCTGGCCTACATGATGTTTGGCACATTGAACTTCGCCGAGATCGCCCTGCGCGCCGCCCCGCTGGCGGACGACTTCCGTCTCCAGTTGCTGGCCCTTCTGCTGATCGTGGTCTTTGGCATCAAGGCCGGGCTGTTCCCGCTCTATTACTGGCTGCCGAACAGCTACCCGACGCTCCCGATTCCGACCGCCGCGCTGTTTGCCGGCATGCTGACCAAGGTCGGGGTGTATGTCCTGCTAAGGATGTTCGGCACGGTGCTGCCGCACGAACTGGCCTTCGCCCACACGCTGCTGGCCTGGCTGGCCGGCGCGACCATGCTGCTGGCGGTGATGGGCGCCATCTCGCGCAACTTCATCCGCGGCATCCTGTCCTTCCATATCCTGAGCCAGATTGGATTCATGGTGCTGGCCATCGGATTCTTCACGCCGCTGTCCATCGCCGCGTGCATTCTCTACATCATCCATCACATCGTGGTGAAGTCCTCGCTGTTCTTGCTGGGCGGCGTGGCTATGCGCCTCAACGGGACGGACAATCTGGACCGCATGGGTGATCTCTGGAAACACACGCCTTGGCTGGGCGTGTTGTTCCTCTTCCAGGCGCTGTCGCTGGCGGGTGTGCCGCCGTTGAGCGGCTTCTGGGGCAAATATCTCATCGTGGTCGAAGGCCTGCGGCAGGAGGAATACTGGCTGATCGGCGCCTCCATCCTCGCCAGCATTCTGACGCTGTTCAGCATGGTCAAGATTTGGAACGGCGCTTTCTGGACGGCCTCGGATTCCGTGCCGGTGCGCACGAACGACCGGCGCTGGATTGGAATGACGGCCGTGGCGGCGGGGCTCACCGGCGTCTCACTGATCATCGGGTTCGGCGCGGAGGCATTCGTGCAAATCGCCCTGCAGGCTTCCGAGCGTCTGCTCGATCAGCCGGGCTATGCCCAGGCGGTGCTGGCCTTTCTGGGCAAGACAACCGGGAGTGCCACTCCATGAAATCCTTCGCCCTCAACCTGCTCGTCGCCGTCATCTGGCTGCTGTTGAGCGCGGAGCCGTCCGTGGCGGTATTCACGCTGGGCTTCCTCCTCGGCTTTGCGCTGCTGACGGTGTTTCATCGCGTGTTGGGCAGCGGCGGTTATGCGCGCCGGGTGTTCGCGCTGGGGCGGTTTTTGCTCGTCTTCACCTGGGAATTCCTGGCCGCCAACGCCAACGTCGTCTGGACCGTGCTGTTCCGCGCGAAGGAATCGCTGCACCCCAACTTCATCACCTATGACGTGACGGGCCTCAAGCCATTTGAAATCCTGCTGCTTTCCTATTGCATCTCGCTCACGCCCGGATCAACCACCGTGCAGGTGACCGACGATTTTCAAACCCTCGTACTGCACACGCTTGACGCGGACGATGCCCCCGCCGTGCGCGCCCGGCTCGACCGCGTGCTCAAACGCGGCATCCTCAACTTCACCCGATGATAACGACCGTGCTATACGTGGCCTTTGGCCTCCTGACTCTGGCGCTTGTGTGCGGACTGCTGCGGCTGGCGTGCGGGCCGACGGTGATTGACCGCATCATGGCCTTTGACCTCATCACCACCAGCGCCGTCGGCATGATTGTGCTGCTCTCAATCCATTGGAAGACCGCACTGTATCTGGAATTGATCCTTATTTTCTCGCTGCTCGGCTTCTTCGGCACGGTGGCGTTCGTGTATTACCTGAGCCGGACGCACGACCTGGAGTGTCCGGCTAAGCCGCCCGCCGCCGCTCAACCTCCACTCCAACACCGTCCCGATCATGACTGAGTTCCTGACTTCGATTCTCGTTCTGAGCGGAGCGCTGCTCATCCTCGCCTCCGCCATCGGTGTGCTGCGCCTGCCGGATGTGCTGTGCCGTTCGCACGCTGTCGCCAAGGCGCTCACGTTGGGGATTTTTCTGATGCTGCTGGGGCTGTGGGTTTATCAGGGCGAGAAGCAAACCGCGCTCAAAATCCTCCTCGCGATCTTTTTTCAGCTGGTGAACATTCCGGTGGGCAGTCATCTCATCGGCCTCCTCGCTTTCCAAAAAGACCTCCCGCGTTGGCGGCAGCGCCCGATGGACGACCACCGCGTGAAAGAACCGAAGTGACTCAGGCCGGCTGCCATGGTGGGCGCTGAAAGCGGCGCTGGTGGGCGGGCATGGGGCAGTGTCTTTACCGGGGCTAGGTGGCGGCTCATCACCGCCAGCGGATCTGGAAACGCGAACTCGAGGTTTTGGCCAATGAAACCGGGTTGGCAATCGAAGTGGCCCGCCTGCCGCCGGATACCAAAACCAGAAAAAAGGAAATCGCGTAACTCCCCGCTTGGAAACGGTCGCTTTTC
>CAYQCZ010000622.1:0-2480 GCA_964415955.1 uncultured Verrucomicrobiota bacterium
CGTTTGCGTGCTGCTTGGACCCTCGGCCGCAACCCGGACAGCCCCATTTACGTGGGAAGTGCACGTTACTTACACGCCATGACCGAAGCCCTCGAAAAAAAAGGTTTTTTTTTGATAAAAAGCAGCGCCGTCATTCAATTCTTTGGGGCGCTCCTGATCGGTCTTTCCACCCTCTACATCCGCGAGATGCGCAACGACCTGGCCAGCATCAAAACCCGCATGACCCAGGTGGAGATCAACACTCAACACATCGCCGATCTGAGGGAGCGCACACGCGACCTGGAGCGGCACAACCGAAACCCAGGAAGCCAATGACATCGCCCCGCATGCACCGCATTTTTCAATTCGCCCTGGCCAGCGCCGCCGCCGCCATCACTTTTGGCTTGCTGCTGCTGTTCACCGGTTGCGCCGCCTCCGCGCCAGGTGCGACACGCTCGCTTGCGCCCGTGATCACCCGCACCAATGCCGCCCCGGAGATCGTCACCAACCAGGTGACGCAGATCGTGCCCGTCGTCGTCACCAATGCCGACAGCATCACCGTCACGAACTACGTCACCAACCTCGCCCACGTCGTCAGCACCAACTGGCAGACCAACATCGTCAGCGCCGTCAATCCCATCTGGACGCAGACCATTGACGGAGCCCGCGCCGTCAACAGCACCCTGAACCCCACGCCCTCCGCGCCCTTCGTCAACATCGGCCTGACCGCGCTTTCGGGCGTCCTGGGATGGTTCGCCGCCTGGCAGAATAGACGACGCGCCAGGGCAACCGGCCTGCTCAACACCGTCATTGCCGGCGTCGAGGCCGCCAAGAATCCCGACGTGAAAAAGGCCATCGCCGAAACCTCCAAACTTTGGGGCACGCGCAACGAGCTGGCCGCGCACGTCGCCCAAGTCACCAGCGCCGGACCCAACCCATCCTGACCCATGAAACTGAAACCCCTGCACATCGCCCTGGGCCTTGGCGGCCTCTGGCTGCTCAGCCGTTCGCCGGTGGGGCGAAACTCCGTTGAGCCATCTGACGACACCACCACAGGCGGCACAGGCACCGGCACAGGCACCGGCCAGAGCAACCTGACCGGCGGCCAGGAAATTCCATTGCTGACGCTCACATCCGAAGTATATCCCACCACAATCGCTCCTTCTTTAGACCCAAACCCGCCAAACCTTACACCGTGGGCACAGCAGCCCCCCCCAAATGAATTTTTCCTGGACAGAATCCGGCTAAGCGAAATGTTCGGATGGGAAAACAAACAGGATGCATGGCTGCACCGCGTAAACGTCTTAATCCCTCCAATGGACCCGGTGCTTTTGTATGAAGTGGCTTATTCCCCACGAGCCAACAGGTTTGCTGCTCAATCCTCTCAAGGATGGTATGACGTGACGGACTTTTTGACACCGGAACAAAAAGAGCTCTTCACCGCCCGGCCTGCCCCCACGCCCACCACCATCACCCCGGCCATCCGCCCTGCCACACAACCGCAGGTTGCCACCATGGTCCGCCCGCTGGCAGAGCGCATCCTCAAGGCTCAGTTCGGAGTGCCGGGCGACATCGCCAGCGGCGCGCCTCAGATCAAGGAGGCAATCATTGCCAACATCCGCCCCGGACCCAACGGACAGGAGCAAGTCACCATGCCCGCAGATTTCAAATGGCTGACCGGCGACTTTGGCCGCCGCCAGGAGAAATTCCTTGAAGTATGGTATGAGGACGAAAACGGCCGCCTACATTTCACCGGCGTCAGCGAGTGGGGCAACCTCATCATCCCCGCCCCGCCGGGCGCCTTCTCACTCGTCGAATACGTCGGCGGCCCGCTGCTCAATCCCGCCACCGGCCACCCCTGGTAACAACACCCCCCCCTATGAAAAACAGCGCCCTTCTCATCGCCGCCGGCGTCGCCGCCGCCCTCTACGCACTCAACCGCCGCGCCAGTGCATCGTCCTCGTCCTCGGGCTCGTCCTCGACCGGCAACAACGCCAGCTACCAGCACTCACGCGTCATCATCGACCGCGCCGAGCTGGTGGACTACGAAACAGGCAACATCGACATGACCGAGGAAGTCAGCAGCATGATTGCTGCGGACGGCACGCTGGTCATCGACTATGAAGCCTGGTTCAACCAGCTTGGTCCCGCAGATCTCGACGCCGAGCCCATGCTCAGGATTGTCTGGAGGCATGGCACCAACGGCCAGCCGCAGACAGTCACCGTCCCCCATCTGGGCAGCGTCACCCTGCCCTACGAGTGACCGGAGACCAGCGGCAGAGGGCAGCCGCACGCCCGCGCAACGCCAGCAGCCAAACCGGATTCGGAAGGTCCAACGGATGACACGTTCCTTTCTGATCACCTCCTGCCCGCGAGCACCAGCATGATGATGTAGGCCACCGCCACAACCAGACCGCGCACCAACCAGTCGCCTTGGTCTTAAATGTTCAACGTGGATCGCAGCGACAAAAGATAGAGATGCCTGAGTTGTCTCTGCATTT
>CAYQCZ010000623.1:0-2475 GCA_964415955.1 uncultured Verrucomicrobiota bacterium
ACCACTTTCACATGCGCACAGGCTGGATTTGCTGTCTGTGGTTGGCTGGCTGGAACTTGGCAGCGCCGAGGAGGCGCTTGCCGAACTTCTGGCTCTTCCTCCCAGCCTGCGATGTCACCCGGATGTCTTGGAGACTGAATGGAGCGTGCTGGCCCGGCTCAATCGCTGGCAGGAATGCGTGCAGGTGGGCGGGGCGCTGGTCATGGCCACGCCAGAACGTGTCGCCGGATGGATAAACCGATCCTACGCACTGCATGAACTCGGACAAACACTGGAGGCGTGGGAGGCTCTCTTGCCGGCCGCAGCACTGTTCAAGGAAAACTGCACGATACCTTACAACCTTGCCTGCTATGCCTGTGTGCTGGGAGAACGTGAGACCGCATTGAAGTGGCTGGAGCGGTCCATGCGGTTGGGGGATGCTGAAAACATCAAACTCCGGGCACTGGAAGATGCCGACCTTGCCGGATTGGACGAATTGATCCGCAAACTGTGAGCTTGTTGCGCGGAAGTGGATTCCGCGATTGTCACTGTGCGACAGATGGGTTACGAGTCTCGGACCTCGCTGGGGCCCATAGCTCAGCGGTTAGAGCAGGGGACTCATAATCCCTTGGTCGGGGGTTCGAATCCCTCTGGGCCCACCAGCTTTCCATCGCCTCTCAAGGGGCGTTTCTGCGGTAACCGGCCGGGATTATTTCCCTGACAGCGCCTGCAATGGTTTCTTCAACCTGCGCAGAAAACTTGTTCGGACGGTCGTAATACACCATGGCCGTTTCACCTTCATAGCCACCCTCCTTCAACACACGCGCCGACGGGATGTAACATGGGACGTCATTCGCATAAGCATTCACCCACAGGCGTGGCCCATCGAAATCCTTCTTCAACCGGAGTGCATAATCCACGACGACTTCCCCCGGCAGAAAGACCATGGCCATATCTTCGGCAAACACCCATGTCTGCACCATGTAAGGCAGGCTCGTGGGCAGTGATTCCCCCCTGTCAAGTCGTTCGAGGTTTTTGCGGGCGTGGTGGGCGATGTTGGCGCTCTTGCTGGCTGCGCGTTCCTCCCAATCCGACCGGGATCGCGGCGTGTCGAAAGGCAGTTGCACGTGCTTTGTGCGGCACATTGGAAGGGCCTTTATCGGTTTCATCGGACCGCTGGTCATGACCCGCCGCACCTCATCCGCCAATGCCCGCCCATGTGCATCAGCCAGTTCATACGTGCCGCGTGGGGCCGGGTTTTGATCGGCCCCGCACCCGATGGCTGTGAGGGCGATCGTCCCCGGGAAATCGGATTCCATGTCGCGTTGCGCGCAGCCGGCCCAGTCTCCGTGGATGCGGTTGAAGCTGACCGTCGTGCAATGGCAGGCGTAGCTGCAGAGCACGCCGCGCACCTTCCCGTTTGCATCGGTGATGCGCAGGACGGACAACGCGTGATCCACCGGGCCAATGGTGCCGGGCGGCGTCTGAACGGTCCGACGGTTCTTTGCGAACCCGACTGTTCCAGTGTCCCATGACAGCCGGGCGGGCACCATGTTCTGAATGGCTTCGACGGCGGCTTGTTCCAACCAGTCCGTCAGTTCACGCGTGTAGCGTTCGATGCCTGCCATGTGGCCGGGGGGGATGTCCATGCTGAAAAGGTTTGGCAGGACACCCAGGATCATGGGCGCTGAATGTGTGTGGCTGGAGCAGATGGCGATGCGCTCATCGGGCAGGCCGAACCTGCGTTGCAGCCTTCCGGCCACCTCGCGCCTCATGGTTGCGGAGATGCCGCAGTTGTCCACGGTCAGCAGGACGGCTGCATCATTTGGTCCGGTGCCCAGCGCCAGCCCCTTGGCGAAAATGCGTTGCTCGACTTCGGTTGTTTCCTCCCTCCGGTTGCCGTAGCCGCTGAGGCGGACGGGATAACCAGGCGTGACGTCCACCTTGGAGAGGCCTGCCTTGATTCCGGTTTGAGGACCTGCCGCCGGGGCGCTGCTGAACAGCGGGGCGAGCATCAGAAGCGCCAACCATCTGAAGACCGTCGGAAGCGACGGAAGAGTGTGAACTTGCGGGAGGAAGCGGGGCCGCGATGCTTCCATGGAATCAACCCTCCTTGGAACCTCTGATGGCGGATTCCTGAACCGGTCCCGGGGCTGCGCTCACAGGTTTCTTGTCGGTTTTCTTTCCGGGAGATTTGCCTTTGTAAATTTCATCGAACTTCTTCCGCTGATCAGGGTTGAGTTCGTTGCGGATCAATTCACGGGTGTTTTTCATTTCCTCGCGGACCTTCGGCTGCAATTGATCCGAAATCGCCTTGGTGCGCTTTTGACCGTCAGTGATGATGGACTCGATCTTGGCGGCCTGATCGTCGGTGAGTTCCAGTTCCTTGCCGAAATGAGCCATGAAATCCGTGGTCAGGCGCTTCCAGGTGTTGGTGCCTTGAGGCGGCACGTTGTTGGTGGCGGAACGCGGCCAGAGAGTGTGTTCCGGCAGTAT
>CAYQCZ010000624.1:0-2474 GCA_964415955.1 uncultured Verrucomicrobiota bacterium
CCCAGCCCTCAGTTTGAGGCTCAACGAATTTACAGAAAAAAATTTGCGCCGCCTCACATACACCGCTGGCGGGTTGCTCTTCGCAACGGCGCTTGCCAAGCTCGGGGCTGCGGCGGGGGACAGTCCCATGCTGCCACACCCAGACCCTTTGCTGCTGCTTTCCAATCGATCCATCCTCGCTATCGGTGCGGTTCTGGAAATGGCTGTTGCGATATTCGCCTTGTTTGGCAGGAACCGCTTTTTGCAGTCGTCGTTGATTGCCTACCTTGCCACAAATTTCATCGTCTATCACTTCGCCCAGTGGTGGATGCAAGGCACACCGGGATGCCTTTGCATGGGCAATGTGGGCAGCGCACTTGCCTTGTCAGCAAAAACCATGGAGCACTTGATTCTGGGGGCATTGTTCTTTCTAGCCGGGGGCAGCTACCTCGCACTGTGTTTGAGCTGGCGCAGAAGAGGGACGGAATCATCAGATTGAATTCAGTCGCAAGATGCAATTTCAATGCGTCAACCAGGCTTGTAGGCACCGTGTCAAGGTGGAGAAGCCGACCACTCTGGACGTGAAGTGCGAGCGCTGCGGTGGAGCCACCGCCCTTGCCTTTGGCAGCCACATGGAGGGCTTGGAGCAGGTCGAGGTGATTTGTTCCAACAAGCGATGCGGAACGCTGATGCTGGCGAGCGAACTTCTGGATGGCACCTATCTCAAATGCCCTTATTGCCGACATTCGACTAAGGTCCAGAAGGCTCGGCGTGAACCTGCCCCAGCGCCGGTCGAGCCACCCAAACAAAGAGAGTCCTTGCCACCAGAGGCAAAGGAGGTTTGTAGCCCGCAAGTGCGATCCCGTGGAATCTCCGTCGGGGTGATGGTGATGCTGACAGTGCTGCTGCTCATCGGAGGGCGAATGACTCTTGCCAAGCTCTTTCTCAACAGTCAGGTGCTGCCGGAAAAATTCGAGGAGATGCTTGATGAAATATCCTCCATCGGTGAATTCCATCGCGCTCCACTCGCGAACAACGCGGGCGACCGTCTGTGCTATGCCAGGGATGTGGAGGATGGCGTAGGCATCTTTTGGGCAGATTTGAAATCTCTGGAGTGCCGGCAAATGCTCCTCATTGACGAACTCGAATTTCAGGATCGTCGCTTTGACATGTTCGGCTGGTCACCTGACGACCGATATTTCATCTATTCAAGGCAGCCGAAATCTCGCAAAGGCGGTCAGGAACTCGCCGTGTGCGATGGTGCAACGGCCAGCATCGAGGGCTCGGTCGTCATCAAGGGTGGCAGACAGGTTCAGAGCCTGACCTGGCTCACGACCAATTCGCTGGTCTATCTGGATGACGCGCAGATCGTCCACTGGGTGCAGCAGGGTCTTGATGGAGTCTGGGATCAGAGAAAGCAAATCCCCCTCAAAGGTCCGGTGAAACCCGGTGCCAAACGCCTGAATTTGGAGGAGGTCCGGAATGACATCAAATTAGATCGTCACCCCTTGATTACTTTGTCGGAAAGCTCCGTGGCGACTGTGCTGGACGGCAACATCTGGACACTGGATCTCATCAAGGGCAGGCGTGAGCAATTGACCCGCTTCAAGACCAGCACTCTGGAATGGGTCAACTACAACCACAACTTGGATGAATACCTGTTCTGCAAGTCGGACGAAGGTGGAAATGGAAGGCGAAGGTATCTCTACCGGTTCAAACCGTCTGACAAGCAACTGAGGCAGATCACTTCGGGCGCAGATTACACTTTCAACGGTCGCTGGCTCAGTGGAGGAAAGGCCGTCGCGTATATCAGCAATCCAGGAAATGAGACCAGCCTGGTGATCCAGCGGGATGGACGCCTCAACAAAGAAGCCTATTTCAGGGATGGATTCATCAGGGCGTTCTCCACGTCTCCGGACGGAAAGGCAGTCTATGCCGTCGCATCCGAAGGCAACGAACCACAGGGCATCTGGGAGTATTCCATGCAAAAGAACAGGCTTCGTTGCGTGGTTCCGGGGATCGACAAACCTTTCGTGGAAAGCAAAATTATCGTTCCTGTGAAGGCAGCCATCGACACCCAGCATGGCAGGCTGCCATTTATCGTCGTTCCGCCGCGCAATTTCGACCGCAGCAAGAAATATCCCTTGGTAATTGACGGGCCCACCGAGGGCCGATGGAAGGATCACTCGCAGTTTTTTGCGAACGTGGGCATCTACTATGTCGCTGTGAATCGGCGTGGGCTGGCGAGTTCAGACGACCTATCCGGAGCTGCGACCGATATCATGGAAGTAAGGAAGAGTCTGACAGCCAATCCCAACGTGGATCAGGACCGTGTCTTTCTGATTGGCTTCAGTGCAAGCACAGGAATCGTCACTGAACTGGTGGATGCGCATCCCGAGTTGTGGAATGGCGTTGTTTACAACAACCCTGTGTCGTTGCCGGAGTTGAAGCCGGGCAGGAGATATCCGCCGATGCTGATTTCAATGGGGGATGCC
>CAYQCZ010000625.1:0-2471 GCA_964415955.1 uncultured Verrucomicrobiota bacterium
GCTGTTCATCCACGAGAATCCTCATCAGTTCGGCCACCGCCACGGACGGGTGCGTGTCGTTCAACTGGACGGCAAATTTCTGGTCGAAACCCGAGAGATCCTTCCGGCGTTGCAGATACAGCCGCACCATGTCCCTGAGTGCGCAGGAGGCGAAGAAGTATTGCTGTTGCAGGCGCAGTTGCTTGCCCTCGGGCTTGTCGTCATTCGGATACAACACCTTGGTGATGTTCTCGGAAACCACCTTCTCCATGACGGCACGGTAATAATCACCCACGTTGAAAGCCTGAAAATCGAAGGACTCCGCCGCCTCGGCCTTCCACAGCCGCAGCAGGTTCACCGTGCCGACATTGTAGCCGGCCACCGGGGTGTCGTATGCCGTGCCGCGCACCACGCTGGCCGGAATCCAGCGCACCCGGTAACGGCCCGCATCGTCGGTGTAATGCTCGGTGCGGCCTCCGAACTTCACGTCATGCACGATCTCCGGCCTCGGAATTTCCCAGGGATTGCCCAGCCGCAGCCATTTGTCGGTCACCTCGACCTGCCATCCATCGCGGATGATCTGGTCGAAAATGCCGAACTCATAGCGGATGCCGTAGCCGATCGACGGGATTTCAAGCGTGGCAAGGGAGTCCAGGTAACAGGCCGCCAGCCGGCCCAGGCCGCCATTTCCTAGGCCGGGCTCCTCCTCCTGCTCCATCAGTGTGTCCAGATTCAGGCCCAGGCTTGTCATGGCCTCGCGCACCTCGTCCATGATGTCCAGGTTGATGAGGTTGTTGCCCAGTTGCGGCCCCATGAGGAACTCTGCGGACAGATAGCAGACCGTGCGGCTTTCCTCCTTCAGGAATGTCTCCGCCGTGCGGACCCAGCGATGGAGCAGGCGGTCACGCACGGTGTAGGCCAGGGCCATGTAATTGTCATTGCGCGTTGCGACCTTCGGAAATTTGCCCTGCAGGCAGTGGAGGTTGTCGCGGAAGGCGCGCGCGATGTCGGCAGGTTTTGAGGAGACGCGTGTGCCTCGCGGCGTGGGCACAGGCCGCCCCTGTCTGGCTGTGCGTTTCATAGGGAAGCGGTGTCATGGTCCGCCTCCGGTGGCGCGCTGTCAATGCGCCGCTTTTGACGGCCACGACCGCCGTTCGAGCCGGTCGCCAATCCTCCAAAGCCATTCGAAGCCCCCATTGAGCACCAACACCCCGCCTGCGGCGGCTGCCAGACCGGCAACTCCGATCACCATCCGTTCCTGATGCATCGTCCAGACAAATTGTCCGAGGCACAGCACGGACACAAGGAGCAGCGTGGGTTTGCGTCCGATTTTGTCCACAATGAACGCGCCCAGCGGCGCCCCCATGGCCACCACCGGGGCGGCGGCCAGCCAGTTTTCAAAAACCCCCGGCTGCACTCCGGTGAACAGGGTCTTGGTGGCAATGCCCACCAGCGAGGTGAACGCCATGATGATCACCGAGGACGGAATGGACACCTTCAGGTCCGCTCTCATCAACAACACCATGACGGCATACAGAACCATGTCGATGCCCACACCGGTGATGGATGCGACCGTGGCCCCCGCCAGCAATCCCACCCAGAAGCCGGCGGTCCGGTCAAACGCATGGGCAGCCGGTGTTTCACCCACATTGGCGCAGATGTCATCGATGCGCCGCAGATGCAGCAGGCCGAAACTCGCCCAAATCACGGCAAACACGACCTTGATCAAATAATCCGGGACCATGGGCGCCAGGAACAGGATGCCAAGGGGTGTGCCGATGAGTGATCCCATCAGTGACCAGCGCAGAATCATCCATTCCAGTTTCTGCCGCCGGCACAGAATGAAGATGCTTGCGCTGGTCATGCCGATGGACTGCACGGCAAAGCTGAAATCGCGTCCCAACGTGGGTGATTCCTTGAACAGGAGGACGAGAATGGGAAAGCCGACGCTGCCACCTCCCATCGGTGTGGAGCCCGCCACATACGAGCCAAACAGCATGGCCACCGCGATGCCATGGTGTTCGATGATGACATGCCAGTAATCACCGGTGACAACGACGGCCAGCCAGACCATGTAAAAACATGCCAGCCAGAGAAACCAGGGAACCAGCCGTTTGACGCCGGGCGACATGCGGCGTGTCTAGCGGAAAGGAACGGTAGTGTCGAGGGCTGCGACCATGCCGTCCGTCAGGCAATGATGCCCTTCACCGGCGTGCCGCCGAACTGACTGAGCTGCTTGAAACGGCCGCCGTGGAACTAGGTGAGCTTGTTGTCGTCGAGGCCGAGGAGCTTGAGGATGGTCACATGCACGTCGCGGACGTGGGCGATGCCTTCAACGGCTCTCATGCCGGTGTTGTCGGTGAGGCCGATGGTGTGCCCCGCGTTGCAGCCGCCGCCGGCGAACCACATGGTCATGGCGTTGGGATTGTGGTCGCGACCGTAGGCGGTGCCGCCGCGCACGCCGTTGTCGGGCGTGCGGCCGAACTCGCCGC
>CAYQCZ010000626.1:0-2469 GCA_964415955.1 uncultured Verrucomicrobiota bacterium
CACCGACATTCTCGCAGCCGCCACCCTTGAGTATGAGGGACACCTTGATCTCGCTGGAGCGATGCTGGTGAAAGTGAACCGTAGGAGCACCTGGCCCGACATTCGTGCCGTCATTCTTGCCGGTGAGCGAATCCACCGAGTTCTGACGCAGGTAACCTTTCTTCGTGGCGAGCGTCACGGCTGTGCGGGCGGTCTCTTCAAAAGTGATCTGATCGAAGCCTACCGGGCATTCCACGTAGAAGATGATGCTGCCGGTGTCCTGACAGATGGGCTGGGACTTCTGCTTGGCCAGCTTGATGTTCGCCTCGATGATCTTGAAGGCGGATTCCGCGATGGTCCCTTTCTTCTCGTTCTCCAAGGACGTCAAGATGGCCTTCTGCACATCATCGGGGATTTCCGCAGATGTCCGGCGGATCAGCTCTACCAAGGAATCCTGTAAGTCGCTCATAAGGTCTGAACAAACTAAGACGCGGGCAGGGGAGTGTCAACGCAGGGCGATTGCGGCGGCTATCGAGAACCGTCTCCCGTTTCTGGCTCCGGCTCCATCGGTTCACCATGCAAGATATGGTGCACGTTCAAGAGCAGCTTCTGCGCTGAGAATGGCTTGTGCATGATGGTAGGGACGCCCATCCGTTTCAGTTCATTCACCTTGTCCGTCATCGAAGCCCCGGAGGCCAATCCGCTGCTGGCGATGATCTTGATTCCCGGAGCCATCTTGCGCAGACCCCGCACCAGCGCCACTCCATCCATGAAAGGCATCATGATATCGGTGATCACCACATGCACTTTGCCTTGTTGCTGTGCCACCAGAGCCAAAGCTTCGGTACCGTCATTGGCCGTCACCACCCGGTAACCCTGTCGCTGCAGAATATCCTTGCCCACCTCCAAGATGGACGGCTCATCATCCACCAGCAGGATGAGTTCACCATGCCCCATCGGGGTCGCAGTTTCGGCCCCTGTCATATCCGCGGCAACCCCTTCTTTCACTCCCGGCAGATAGACCATGAACTCCGCCCCTTTGCCCGGCTCACTGATGATCCGCAGATAACCGTGATGGCTCTTCACAATGCCCATCACGGTGGAGAGCCCCAGACCAGTGCCTTTGCCCAGTTCCTTGGTGGTGAAGAACGGTTCCAGTATCCGCTCATGCAACTCTGGTGGGATGCCCATCCCCGTGTCCTTGACTGCCATCACCACATAATCTCCATCGGCGATCTGGATGCCATGCTCGGGCGGCAAGTCTTTGACCGTTTCGTTGTAGGCATCGACATTCAAAGTGCCACCATCAGGCATCGCATCCCGCGCATTGATGGTGAGGTTCAACAGCACCTGATGCAGTTGCGTGGGATCACCCATGATATTCCACAGATCCGCGGGAACATGGGAGCTGATCCGGATGTTCTTGGGGAAAGCTTCTTTGGCCACGCGCACCATGTCTTTGATCAGGTGCTTGGGCGTGAGCAGCAGGCGTTCCCCCTTGATGCCCCGGGCAAAGGTCAGCACTTGCCGCACGATGTCTGCACCGCGTTGCGTGGAGCTTTGCAAGTTGCGCAGGATTTCCCGGGTATCATCGTCCGGATGCATCTCCTCCAGCAACTGGACGGACATCAGGATGGGTGCCAGCACGTTGTTCAAGTCATGGGCGATACCGCCAGCCAGCAACCCGATACCCTCCATGCGCTGGGCCCGGAGATACTGCGCCTCCATCTGCTTGCGATGCGAGACATCCTGCTTGATGGCGACGAAATTTGTGATCCTGCCCGCTTCGTCTTTTACCGGCGTGATGGTCATTTCCTCGTCATAAAACGAGCCGTCCTTGCGTTTGTTGACTATTTCCCCACGCCAGACGCTGCCGCTCCTGATGGTTTCCCACATGCGCTCATAGAACTCGCGGTCTTGCCGTCCTGATTTGAGCACTTGCGGTGTCAGGCCGGTCACTTCGGCCAAGGCATAGCCGGTCAGCGTGGTGAAGGCCGGATTGGACCAAATGATTTTACCCTCGCGATCCGTGATGACAATCCCGTTGGCCGCCGCTTTCAACGCAGACTCTTGCAATTGCAGGCGGGTTTCCTTCTGTTTGCTCTCGGTGATGTCCACCGCCACCGTTACGATGCCTCCGACGGTGCCGTCATTTTGCCGGAATGTGGTTTTCTGCAAGACGAGCTCCCGCAGTTCACCGGCTTGGTTACGAATCTGGCAACCGAAGGTCATCAACCCCGCGTTTCGCAGCAAGTCCGCGTCCTGTTCCATGTGCTGCTGCGCCGTTTCGGCTGGCATAAAGTCAGTTGGATTGCAATCGGCTAGCCGCGCCCGGCTAATGCCCGTGAACTCTTCGAAGGCCCGGTTGCAGGTAAGATACTTGTCTGCTGTGTCTTTGACCGTGATGGGCAAGGGAATGGCGTCCATCAATGTCCGCTGAAACTGCAACTGATGCTCAAGTTGCACCTCCACCTCCAACCGTTCCGAGAT
>CAYQCZ010000627.1:0-1515 GCA_964415955.1 uncultured Verrucomicrobiota bacterium
TCTGGCGATTGAAGAGGACATCCGTCCGCTGGGCCTTTCCAGGGGCACTGCGGGCAAGAGGGTCATCCTGCAGGGGCTTGGAAATGTCGGCTACCACGCCGCCCTCTACCTGCAACAACAGGGCGACGCAAAGATCATCGGCATCGCCGAGATGGAGGGCGGGTTGTATCGCGAGGGCGGACTCGATGTGGAGGCCGTCCATCGGCATCGGGTCGAGCACGGCACATTGAAAGGCTTTGATGGTGCGGAGTGGGTTTCGCCATCGGGGGCGTTGCTGGAAAGGGACTGCGACATTCTCATACCCGCCGCGTTGGAGAACCAGATCACCGCCGCCAATGCGGAGCGAATCCGCGCACGGATCGTCGCCGAGGCCGCGAACGGTCCTGTCGATTTTGAGGCTGAAGCCATACTGCGAAAGCGCGGCATCATGATCCTGCCGGATGTTTACCTCAATGCCGGCGGCGTGACGGTGTCGTATTTCGAGTGGCTGAAGAATCTGTCCCACGTGAGCTTTGAGCGGATGACATCCGGTTACGAGTCTCGCAGCAACCAGCGGTGGATTGAGGCCATTGAACAGATGGCCGGCAAACCATTCCCGGCGGGGCCACGCTCCGAAATCTTGGAAGGCCCATCGGAACGCTCACTCGTCCATGCCGCCCTGGCCAGCACCATGCAGACGGCCTACCATCAGATCCGGACGCTCTGGAAGAGCAGGGATCTGCCGGATCTTCGCACCGCTGCGTTTTACTTCGCCATTCAGCGCGTGGCGAACACCTACCAGACCCTGGGCATCTTTCCCTGAGGGCGGCCCGATCCGCTGCGGCTTGTTTCCTCCGCATTCTTTTTCCTTTCTGACTTGCAGAATGGCGGACCTGTGGCAACTAAGGCCCCGTTTATGGAAACAGCAGCCAACTCCCCCGGTCCCGTCCGCGATTATCTGTCAGAAGGCTTTCAACGCATCGACGCCGATCTGGGCGTGCTCGTGGACTGTCTTGCCGAGGTGCTGACCGAGCTTGGCGAGCCGGAACTTGCGCGCCTGGTGCCATGGCGCCGCACACCGGTGCTGCCGGAGGGGGAACAGTTTCCGCCGCAGCTTGGCCTCGTCTATTCCATCGCCTTTCAATTGCTGAACATGGTGGAGGAGAACACCGCCGCCAGGGTGCGGGCATGCCGCGAAGCCTCCGAGGGCCCCGACGCCGAGCGCGGGCAGTGGGGTGAACAGCTTTCCCGCCTGCGTGGTGCCGGCCTGACACCGGAGCAGATCGCCGCACGGCTTCCGGAAATCGAAGTCGAGCCCGTGCTGACGGCACATCCCACCGAGGCCAAGCGCCACTCCGTGCTGGAACAACATCGCGCCCTGATGTCCCTGCTGGAAAAGCTGGGTGAGCGCGGGCACGCGGGCACGGAATCGCTCCGCCTGCGGCAGGAGATCAAGGCCGCGCTTGAACGGCTCTGGCGCACGGGCGAGATCCTGTTGCAGAAGCCGACCCTGGATGACGAGCGGCGCAACGTGCT
>CAYQCZ010000627.1:1525-2458 GCA_964415955.1 uncultured Verrucomicrobiota bacterium
CTACTTGCGGGATGTCTTTCCCGAAGTGCTGCCGGTGGTGGACTGGAAACTGCGCGCGGCCTGGGAGCACGCGGGTTTCAATCCGGCGCTGGTCAGCCGTCCGGAACAGCTTCCCCGGCTGCGGTTTGGCACGTGGGTGGGGGGCGACCGCGACGGCCATCCTGGCGTGACGGCGGAGGTGACGGCCACCACCCTGCAACGGCTTCGCGCCAATGCGCTCGTCGTTTTGCACAGGCAGTTGACGAGGCTTGCCGAGAAGCTGCCCCTCGCTGAATGGATGCAGACCGCGCCCCCACGGCTGCTGGCCCTGCGTGAGCGTTCACTGGTCGCGCTGGGGGAGTCGGGTTCCTCCATCGTTGCACGCCATCCGGGCGAGCCGTGGCGTCAGTGCGTCGAGCTTCTCCTGGCGCGGCTGCCCGTCTCGGTCACGCCGGGACAGTTGGCGCAGGTGCGCGAGGGCGAGGGCCGCTATGCCCTGGCGGGGGAACTGGCGGCCGACCTTGGGGAGATTCATGCCTCGCTCGTGGAGTCGGGTGCGACACGTCTCGCAGATCACGATGTGGCGCCGGTGATCCGCAGTCTCGACGTGTTTGGCTTCCATCTTGCGCGCCTCGACATCCGTCAAAACTCGGCCTTTCACGTGAAGGCCATCACCCAGTTGATGTCGGCCGCCGGCATCGACGGTTCGCAATGGGAGGAATGGAGCGAGACCGAGAGGCTTCGCTTCCTCGAGCGTGAACTGCGTTCCCCGCGGCCGTTCCTGCATCCGGACGCCTCCGCCGGACCCGAGGCGGATGCGGTGCTTGGATGTCATCGTGTGGTGGCCCAACACATCGGGCACTACGGTGCCGACGGCCTTGGGGCGTTGATCGTGAGCATGACCCGGCGCACGTCGGATCTGCTGGTGGTGTATCTGCTGGCGCGGGAGGCGGG
>CAYQCZ010000628.1:0-2449 GCA_964415955.1 uncultured Verrucomicrobiota bacterium
ATTTCGATGTCGTGACCCTCCAAAGTGATGAGGTCTCCTGTTCCAACGAGTTGGATGGTGTCCGTGGTCAGTTTCGCGGCGATGTATTTGACGGGGGACTCACCGCCAGGAACGATCGTGGGGGTCATGAACATCAGCCCAAGATCCAGATTTTCAAGGCTCAGACCGATGGCATCTGTATTGACTGTATCACTGCTGTCGATCACCCCGTCGTTGTTGGTGTCGGTTCTGTAAGGACCATTCAGGCCGACAAATCCAAACACATCCGACGCTCCAATGGTCATGAACTCGACCTCCTGCTGGAAGGTGCCACCGAAGCCATCGTTGACCGTCACCGTCTGGCGGGGGCCTTTGACAAAGGCAAAACTGCCGCGCAGATAGATGAAATCTGCAATCCTCAGCGTGGCGAGGCTGGTCTTGAACATCAGAAGGTTGGAGTCGAAGCCGAGATAAACCGGGTCGCCTCCAGTTCTTACCTGCAAACCTGCAGGCTCATTGGAAAGGCCGTCAGAATCCTCATCTGCACTTTCGGCGGGGAAGCTGGACGCCAGGTCGATGAACGGGGAGATGGGGGAAGTGATGGAGCTGCCATTGACCCCGATCTCCACATCCTTCGCTTCAAGCTGGAAGATGTCTCCGCCACCCACAAACGCAACCCTGTTGGCTGTTGCCTTCATGGCGTAGAAACGCGGCACATACTGCTCACCGATCAGCGCTGCCAGCGGTGCCAAGGTCGTGGGCGTCATGATCGCCAGTCCAAAATCCAGATCCTCAATCGCGAATCCAATGGCACTGTCGCTGGTCTTGTCGAAGGCCGTGATGCGTCCGTCATTGTCAGTATCCTCAAAGTAGGGCCCTCCGATACCCACAAAGGCTCTAACATCGGACGCCCCTATGGTCAGTGTCGCCACCTCGAAATTCGTCAATTCGCTGATCGGAAGCCCAAGATCAGCGGGGGCACCGAGATTCATGGTCGTGTTGTAGCGGGGACCCATTTCAAAGGCGAACCCGCCATAGATTTCCACGAAACCCGCCAGACGAATGCTGGCGTAGTCAACGATGGCGGCGACCCTCTCCCCACCACGCTCATTCAAATTAATCGTGATGTCTTGTCCATCAGCGGTCTTGGCACCGGTCTTTACGGCCAGGCCGGCCGGCTGTTCTCCCTGGGCCGGAAAACTGGCCGCCCAGTCGATGGTGGGCCTACCAAGGCCCTGCGCCCACTCGGCGGAGGACCAATTGACAATGACGTCCAGGTTGTAGGCAGATACATCCAGCCAGTCCGCCCCCCCGGCGGTGAACCGGATCTGATCGGCATGTGCCTTCATCCCGATCAACTGTTTGAGTGCATTGATTTCCACCGGGAAGGTGGAATCCATGATCGCCAGGGCAAGATCCAGACCTTCCACGGCAAAGCCAAACAGCTCGTCTGAATCTGCCCAACCTGGCTGATCGAAGTCCGGATCCCCATATCCAATGAAGGCGTTCACATTGGATGCGCCGATCAACATGCTGGATACGTCCCAGTTGCTGATGGTCGAAAAATTGCTGTCGATCTCCACCCCGGCAAAATTGCCGATGGTTTGCGCAACGTCTCCCAGACCGATCGAGTTCAACACCTGCCCATAGAGTGCCGGTATGCCCGTTTTGACAGTGACCAACACCTGCGGGCCCTTTTCAAAGAAGAAACTGCCCTGGACATGAATGAAGTCCAGCAGGTCGAGTTTCAATTTTTCCACGCTCACCCCGATCCGCTGGTTGCCGTCGTAGTCCAGATACACCAGCACATCCTCGTCGTCCGAGGGGTCCGCCGTCCCCTTGTCATCAATCGCGCCTGTCCTCACTCCGAATCCTGCCGGTTTTCCGGTGGATTGATCTGCCGGGAAGCTTGCCGCCCAGTCGATCACCGCGGGTCCGATTCCCCCCGGCCAGCGCCCATTATTGTCATTGAGCACCACCTCGATGCCACGGGCCTCGATCTTGAAGATTTCCCCTCCTCCAACGAAGGTTGCCGTGTCTGCCTTTATCTTGGCAGCATAAAACTGGTCAAGGGCATCTCCCACAAGGCTGCGAATGGCCTCCGGAGTGGTGCTGTTCATGATCGCCAGACCGAAATTCACATTCTCAAAGGCGAATCCAAATAGGCCACCCGCGCTCGACCAATTGGCCTGGTCAAAATCCGGATCCCCATACCCCACGAACAAATCCACACCACTTGCCCCAAGATAGGTTGTTGCGACATCCCAGCCCGTGATCGTCCCGAAGTTCTCCGAAATCTCGATCCCAAGCCCCGCCCCGGCCACCGCATTTACAAAGGGCTGGATGAGGGATGCCAGCCCGCTGTTGCCAAGGTTTTGAGGGATGCCTGTGCCGAGCGTGACCAATTGTTGCGGCCCTTTCTCGAAGAAGAAGCTGCCTTGGGCATGGATGAAGTCGAAGAGGTCAAGTT
>CAYQCZ010000629.1:0-2442 GCA_964415955.1 uncultured Verrucomicrobiota bacterium
AGAAGATGATCGAGCGCCAGTCCACAGAGGTCTGGGACGTGCTCGAGGAAGTGACCAAAGGGCACCCGGTGCTGCTCAATCGTGCGCCAACCCTTCACAGGCTCTCCATTCAGGCGTTCGAGCCGGTGCTCATCGAGGGTGAGGCCATCCGCATTCACCCGCTTGTCTGCACCGCCTACAACGCGGATTTCGACGGTGATCAGATGGCGGTGCATGTGCCGTTGTCCGTCGAAGCCCAGATGGAAGCCCGCCTGCTGATGATGGCACCCAACAATATTTTCAGCCCATCCAGCGGCAAGCCCATCATGACGCCCACCCAGGACATCACCCTGGGCTGCTATTACTTGACGGCAGAGCCGCGCTTTCCCAAGAAGGATGGCGAGCGGCTGTCCCTGTTCGCCACCAAGGAGGAGGTTCTCTTTGCCTACGCGGATGGTGAGCTCAAGACGCATGACCGTGTTCGCCTGGCCAATCCGGATCGGGGTCAGAAGACGGTGTATGGAAATGCCGATGCGAAGATCATCGAAACCACCGTCGGGCGTGTGTCGTTCAGTGAAATCTGGCCGGTCCAACTTGGATTTCCGAACAAGCCCATGGGCAAGTCGGCCTTGGGCGACCTCATCTGGAACTGCTACAAGCATTGTGGACACGAGGCCACGGTCGAGGCCCTTGACAAGCTCAAGGCGCTGGGTTTCCGCGAGGCCACGCAGGCGGGCGTCTCCATCGGCATTGACGACATGATCATCCCGAAGGAGAAGCCGCAGGAAATCAGCGAAGCCCTGAAGCAGATAGACGAGGTCCAGAAGCAGTATCGCCGTGGCATCATCACTTCCGGCGAGCGTTACAACAAGGTCATCGATATCTGGACGCATTGCACGGATCAGATATCGAATGTGATGCTGACAACGCTGAAGGCCAATCAGGGCAAGAAGGAGTTCAACCCGGTCTATCTCATGGTGGACTCCGGTGCTCGTGGCAACAAGGCGCAGGTTCGCCAGCTGGCAGGTGTGCGCGGCCTGATGGCCAAGCCCAGCGGCGACATCATTGAGAAACCGATTCTTGCCAACTTTCGCGAGGGTTTGACCGTGCTGGAATACTTCATCTCGACCCACGGCGCACGCAAAGGTCTGGCCGATACTGCACTCAAGACCGCTGACTCGGGTTACATGACCCGCAAGCTGGTGGACGTCGCCCAGGACGTCATCATCCGCGAGCAGGATTGTGGCACCAGCAACGGCATCTGGGTGTCGGCGATTTACGAGGGTGAGGATGAAGTCGTGAAGCTCAGCGAGCGCATCATTGGACGTTTTGCCTGCGACGACATCATTGACCCGCTGGATCCCAAGAGTGTCATCGCCAAGGCGTCCGAGGAAATTGATGAGATCAAGGCGAAAAGAATCGATTCATCAAGCCTTGATCGTGTGAAAATCCGCTCGGTGCTGACATGCGAGAGCAAGCAGGGATTGTGCATGTATTGCTATGGCCGGAATCTTGCGACAGGCCGCCTCGTCGAATTTGGCGAAGCCGTCGGCATCATTGCCGCGCAGTCCATCGGCGAGCCTGGCACGCAGCTCACCATGCGCACATTCCACATCGGTGGAACGGCATCACAGGTGTTCAAACAGCCGCAAATCAAGTCCAAGCACAATGCCACGGTCAAATACGTGGACCTGCGCATCGTCCCCCTTGATGATGGCAGCAACATCGTGCTCAACAAGAACGGCTCCATTCTGCTGCTGGATGATGAGGGGCGTGAGCTTGAAACACACACGATCGTGATTGGCGCGGTGATTTCCGTCCCGGATGGCGGCAAGATCAAGCGCGGGGAAACTTTCGTGCAATGGGATCCCTACAACGTGCCGATTCTCTCGGAGCGCGCGGGACGCCTGAAGTTTCATGACATCATTGAAGGTGTCACGATGAAGCATGAAATGGATGAAACCACAGGCCAGGAAGCCATGGTGATCATCGAGCACAAGGAAGACCTTCATCCGCAGATCATCATCGTGGACGACAAGGGCGAGGGCGTTGCCAGCTATGCTATTCCCTCCGCAGCTCACATTGTGGTGGAAGAGGGCGACCGCATTGTTGCAGGCACGCTTCTTGCCAAGACCCCCCGGAAAACTTCCAAGACCAAGGACATCACCGGCGGTCTTCCGCGTGTTGCCGAATTGTTCGAAGCGCGCCGCCCGAAGGATGCAGCCGAAATATCCAAGATCGACGGCATCGTGGATTTCGGGCCGAGTGTTCGTGGCAAGCGTTGCATCCTCATCAAGGATCCCAAGACAGCACTGGAAGAGGAGCATCTCATTCCGATCGGGAAGCACGTCATCGTGTTCAAGGGGGATTACGTCAAGAAGGGGCAGCAGCTCACCGAGGGTCCCGTGGTGCCGCACGAGATTCTGGATGTTTGCGGCCCTCAGGAATTGCAGGAGCACCTTG
>CAYQCZ010000630.1:0-2439 GCA_964415955.1 uncultured Verrucomicrobiota bacterium
CGCATCCCCATACACCCGCGTCCTGTCCTGCGCTGTCACCGTCAACACCGCACGCACAACCTCCAAGACGCCGGGTTGGAACTGCACGGTGTAGTTGACCAGGCGACCCGCAGGATCGGCCAAAACCATGGTGATGGCATGCAGGCCAACAGGACTGGAAACAGTGGCCGTGGTGGAAAACACAGGGACGATGACATCGCCATTCACCAATCCGGAGATGGTCCCGGTCAGCACAGGATTGGGCGTGCCGTAGGTTCTGGAATGATCATTCGCGGCCACTGCCAGCACTTTGGGCTGCACGTTGATGGAGACAGTGTTCGTGGTGCGTTGATAAAGCTCGGGCTGGGATGGCACGAAGACCACCTGAAGAGAATGTGTGCCGACATTGAGCACCGTTCCTGCGGGAGGATTGTAAACAAAAGTGCCCGGGGCGCTGTTCCCCGAAGCCGCGTTCAGGAGCGATCCATCCAGGGGCGTTCCGTAAACGATGGGTGCAGGTGCCGGCCACGCAATCGCGGGGTCCACGCGCAGCATGTTCTGCATCCAGGTCACCCTGCCTGTCTGATGCGCCACGGCCAGATCAGGACGCCCATCATGATCGAAATCGCCGGCCACGATGTCGAAAGGCTTTTCAGCAACTCCGGCAGGCGGCGTCGAAACAAACGATCCGGGCGTCAAAGTGCCCGGGGAACTGGCGTTGCGCAGCACAGAAACCAGGCCTGTGAATTCATTGAGCACCACCAGATCGGGACGCCCATCCCCGTTGACATCGGCTGCGGCCAGCGATCGCGTGCCACCGCCGCTGGCAGGATCAAGCCGTGCACCAAAGCCGGGCGCACCGGGAACGGACTGGTTGTGAAAAACGGAAAGCGTGTTGGCCCCGCCGTTGGCCGTCACGACATCCAGTTTTCCATCCAGATCAAGGTCCGCAAGCACCATGGCAACGGGTTGAAGACCGGTGGGCAAATTGAGCCTTGGCGCCAGGGAGGCGCTGTTGATCAAGCCCTTGACGGATGTGTTCCGAAGGATGGACACGGAATTGCCCCCCGTCCCATTGAAACTGTTGAGCACCACCAAATCCGGTTTGCCGTCCCCATCCATGTCTCCAACAGCCACCACGGACGGACGTGTGCCCGTGGTGAATGTCACGGGCGGGGAGAACGATCCGGTGGTGAAATCCCCACCGCGGCCCGTGTTTCGATAGACGGACACCGTGGCATCCAGCTCATTCGCCACGATGACATCCAGCCAGCCGTCCCCATCCAGATCACACACCGCCACGCTCCGCGGGTTGGTGCCTGCGGCCAGTTCATACTGCGGCCCGAAGGACAGCACTCCGCCGGAGGACACATTGCGATACAGGCTGACCTTCCTCCCTTTGTAACCGGCCACCACTAGGTCCAGCCGTCCATCGCCGTCCAGATCGCCGAGTGCAACCCCCGCAGGGCCATGGCTGTTGGCCAGCTCCAGGGCGGGCGAAAACGACATCGCATGCTGCTGTGTCGTGTTGCGGAAAACGGCCACACGCCCCGAGTCACGGCTCGAAACGATCAAATCCGCCCGCCCATCGCCGTCCAGATCGCCCACGGCCTGGGACATGAACAAACTGCCCGCCGGGAGCGCCAGTTGCTGGCCCGCCGTGAACGCACTGGCACCTTGCGGCCAGTCCACCGGAAAGGTCACCACGAACGGGAGTTGATCCGCGTGGGCCAGACCGGCGGAGATCAATGAAACCGGGGCGTAGGTTGCGCCCTTGGGCACCAGCACCCGGATCTCGGTTGCTGTTGCCGAAGTCACAAGCGCCGTCACGGCCCCAAAGCGGACGATGTTCTGTGAGATTTCAGGGACAAAATCACTGCCGGAAATCACCACCTCGACACCCAGGGGGCCGCTGCGCCGGGACAATCCCGTGATGGTGGGCCGGGTGCGCGTGGTGAACTGGCTGGACGCCGGCGCCCATGCCTCGCCCTGGTCGTTGGTGGCGTAAAACCGGTAGTAATACCGGGTGTTTTCCTCCAGCGCATTCAATGCCGCTGCGACAGGTCCGGACACCTGCTGGCCCAGGGAAACCACACCGCTCCAGGCGGACCTGACCGTGCCTCCATCCTGACTGCCCCAATAAACCCGCACTTCTGCAGACCCGCTGAGAACGGCGTTCAAACCCGCCGACGTGGCGGTGAGGTTGGAAATGCCCGCGTGGGAAATCGATGCCGCAAGCCGGCGTTGCTTCTGGGAGAGATACAATGAGAACGGCTGCAAAGTGTCCCCCTGTCCCACACCCTCGACATGATCCACCGGGTCGGTCTTCTGGGTCGAGGTGCCATCGGTGCGCACGGCGGTAACGGTTCCCCTCGTGCCAATGACATAGCCGTAACGGCTTTGCTGGGAATGCACCACATAGGGGTTGGAGCCCAGCCCGCGCGTGTTCCAAAAAACGCC
>CAYQCZ010000631.1:0-2438 GCA_964415955.1 uncultured Verrucomicrobiota bacterium
TTGGGTTTGGATCCGTCCTGACCGGCAAACGCTGGTGGTGGATTCTGGCAGGCGATCCAATCGAGCTTTTGGGATCGCGTTCATGGTTTTCCTTGGAGCCGTCTGGATATCAGGGCGACTGGATGGTTGGTGGAAGGTGACAACGGAAGTCCTCGCAGTCATCTCGTTCTGCTTGGCGGCGATTTTGATGCTGCTTGAGATCAGAGCTGAGCGAAGTGAGGTCCAGAAGCAGGCTTCCAACGCTCCGCCTCAGTCCTCGCCCAGCTCGACGTTCCAGTAGGCGATGTCGATGAAGTGCTTCCAGCTTTCGTGGGCCTGCATCCCGACGTTGATTTGAACGAACGGACGCCACTTCGGACGGCGCGGTTTGCGGACGAGCCGCAGGTTGGCCTCGCGCGGTGTGCGGTTGCCCTTGCGTGTGTTGCAGGGGATGCAGGAGCAGACGATGTTTTCCCAGGTGGTGGGGCCGCCACGGTCGCGCGGGATCACGTGGTCGAGGTTCAAATCTTTCCGCTCAAAGTGCCGCCCGCAATACTGGCAGGTGTTCTTGTCGCGCTCGAAGATGTTGTGCCGGGTGAACTTGACCTCCTTGCGCGGGAGGTGATCGAACACCAGCAGCATGATCACGCGGGGCACGCGGATGCGGTAGGAGACGGTGGCCACGGTCTCCGGGTGAGGGGCGCGGTCGGAGAAGTCACGCCATTCCTTGTAGCCGTAGGTTTGGAACACGCCGTCGTCATCGCCAAGGACGACCTGGGCATGGCCCTGGAACAGAAGGGTGAGTGCGCGACGGGTCGAGCAGACATTCACCGCCTGCCAGAGGCGGTTCAGCACAAGCACCGGTTGATTGAGAAACGTGCTCATGGCCACAAACAATTGGCGCGGACGCTAGCACAGCGTTTTGAAGGGTGTCAACGAGGCCGCCGCCTTGTGTCAAAACTCTTTAGAAATGTCCCCTTAAGAACTCAGGAGAAAATGTCCCTTTGGTTTGTTGTTGGTTGTCTCTCTGCCCCTGGTGGGGGACGCAGGGAGGCCGGAGCGTAGCGGAGGCCGACCGGAGTCCCCCACCAGGGGCACGCCGCGCCGCTTCATTCTCCGCTTCACGCTCCCTATCCGCTGCACCCGCCACGGATGATCTGCGGCGGGCTTCCTCTCCACCGCCGCCCGCGCCGGCGGCAGGGTCCGCTTGACCTTCTCCCGCTCGGGTCGCCCAGGCAGTTCCCGCCACTTGAGTTTCACCCCGCCGCGCTCCATCTGCACCCGCCCATCCCGCAGTCGTCGCACGATCACTTTCCTTCCCGCCAGGCTCAGCGCTTCGTGTTGCCGGTCCAGTTGATGCCACTTGCCTTCATGCGCCACCGTCCAGTCCCGTTGCACCACCCGTGCTTCTTCCCAGCTCAAGGTCTCGTTCAAGTGCCGCGGCACGCCCCGGTGCGCGTCGGCTTCGCTCGCCGCCTTCACCCGGAACTTCCGGTTGTGTTCGGCCAGATACGTCCGGACCAGATACGCGTTGGCTGTCTCAAGTTCGCTGATCCCTTCCAGGCGCAGGGCCTTCACCAGCCGGTCTTGCAGCACGCCGTTCATCCGCTCCACCCGCCCTTTGGCTTGCGGACTGTTGGCCAGGATCAACTCCACGCCCAGTTGTTCCATCGCCCGCCCAAACTGGGTTTGCGGTGCTTTCCCTGCGATCTGTTCGGCGATGCTCCCAAGCCCTTCGCAGCGGTAGATGCTGTCCCGGTCCACATACAGGCTTTGGGGCAGGCCGTGCTTTCTGGCCCAACCTTCCAGCATGTCGTAGCTGGCATGGGTCGTTTCTTCCTCGAAGAACTGCGCCCACACGCGATTGGTCGCGTCGTCCACCATCACCATCAGCACGCACTTGCCGCGCCGTCCCTCGAACCAGTCGTGGTGCGACCCGTCCAGTTGCACCATGGCTCCAAAGCAGGGCTTGCGTTCGCGCCACTGCCGGTGGCGTTGCCGCTTGCGTCGAACGGTGCGTTTGCCCGACGCCAGCAGCCAGCGCCTCAGGGTCTCGTGATCCACCTCCAGCCTGTCCTTTGCCAGATACTCCGCCGCCAGCGTCGGCCCAAAGTCCGGATATCGTTCCCCCACTCGCGCCAGGATCTTCGCGCGCACCGCGGGCGGCTTGCGGCGCTGGCCCGGCTTGCCGCGCAGCCGATGCACCAGCCCGGCGTCGCCGTCGTCCTGATACCGCCGCCAGACCCGTTTGGTCTGCCGGTAGCCCAGGCCCAATACGTCTGCGGCTTCCACCAGACTCAGTTCGCCAGCTTTGACTCCAGCCATGATCACGACGCGTCGCCGTTCCTTCGCACTCATTGTTAATGTTCCCATCAAGGCGGCGGTTGCTATCGCAACCGCCGCCCGAAGGGGACATTTTCATCGAGTCCAAATGGGGACATTCTCAAAGAGTCGAGACA
>CAYQCZ010000632.1:0-2422 GCA_964415955.1 uncultured Verrucomicrobiota bacterium
GATGGCAAACCGCTGAAGTTTTTCCATGGCGATGTCGGAAATCAACTCGACTTCCACGGATACATTGTCGCCCGGCATGACCATCTCCACGCCCTCGGCAAGCTTGATGTTGCCGGTCACGTCCGTGGTCCGGAAATAAAACTGCGGGCGATAGTTGGTGAAGAACGGCGTATGGCGGCCGCCCTCCTCCTTGCTGAGCACATACACCTCGGCCTTGAACTTGCGATGCGGCTTGATGGAGCCCGTCTTGGCCAGAACCATGCCGCGCTCAACTTCCTCCTTCTTGATGCCGCGAAGCAACACACCCACGTTGTCGCCAGCCTCGGCCTTGTCGAGGAGCTTGCGGAACATTTCGATGTCCGTCACGACCGTTTTGCGGGTGTCGCGGAGACCGACGATTTCGACCTCCTCCATGCGGTTGAGCACACCACGCTCGCAACGGCCTGTCACCACGGTGCCACGACCTTCGATGTTGAACACGTCCTCGATGCTCATGAGGAACGGCTTGTCCACCTCTCGGGTGGGCAGCGGAACATGCTCGTCGATGGCTTTGAGAAGGTTCTGAATCGCCTCCTCGCCCTCGGGCTTGCCTTCAAGAGCCGCCTTGGCAGAACCGCGCACGACCGGGGTCTTGTCGCCTGGAAACTCGTATTTGCTCAGCAGGTCGCGGACCTCCATTTCAACCAACTCCAAAAGGTCGGCATCGGCCAGGTCCACCTTGTTCAGGAAAACGACGATGGCCGGCACACCGACCTGGCGCGCCAGGAGGACGTGCTCCTTCGTCTGCGGCATCGGACCTTCCGAGGCGTCCACCACCAAAATGGCTCCATCCATCTGGGCGGCACCGGTGATCATGTTCTTGATATAATCAGCGTGCCCGGGGCAGTCCACGTGGGCGTAGTGACGGTTCTCGCTCTGGTATTCCACGTGGGAAACGGCGATGGTCACCGTCTTGGAATCGTCACGGACGGTGCCACCCTTGGTGATGTCCGCATAGGAAATCGGCGTGGCGAGACCACGACGCGACTGTGTAGCCACAAGGGCTGCGGTAAGGGTTGATTTGCCGTGGTCAATGTGACCGATGGTGCCAACATTGACGTGGGGTTTTGTCCTTTGGAACTGTTCCTTTGCCATTTCTGTGCCTGCGGTTGACTGTTTTAGTCGTTTTTTGTTGTTTCCCGATATGTTTCGAACTGGAGCCCATGACCGGGCTTGAACCGGTGACCTCATCCTTACCAAGGATGTGCTCTACCAACTGAGCTACATGGGCAACGGCCAAATTAGGTTTTCAAAGCAGCGAAAAAGACGAAAAATCCACCTACCCTTCCATCTCCAGATCAAGACAAAAGGCTGGTTGACTCAATACGCTTTATTCACTAACCGACAACGGAAGCGGATAAATCTCAAAATATGGATTCTCTGTCAATAATCTATTTGGAACTTTTGAACCACACTCAATGCAAATCCAGAAACGACTGGTTCCAATACACACAGCCACCATGACGATCCCGGGCGTTTTGCAGCTACCGCCCCAAAATTTTGCCAAAAGCCCCCAGGAATTCGCCCACAACCTCGGCCCTTGCGTTCTGCCCCATCAGGCCAATCCGCCATATCCTGCCCTTCAGCGGCCCCAATCCCGCGCCAACTTCGATGTTAAACTCCTCCAGCAACCTCCTCCGCACAACCGCTTCATCGACGCCCTCTGGCACGCTGACGGCATTCAATTGCCATAGTTGGTGGCCTTTTTGGGATGCCATGCCCAACCCTAAGGATTCGAGCCCCTTACGCAGTTCCATATGGCTTTCCTCGTGCCTTTTCCATCGTGTTTCCAATCCCTCTTCGAGCACCAACCGCAATGCCTCATGCAAAGCATAGTTCATCGAAATGGGTGCCGTGTGGTGATACACCCTGTCCTGCCCCCAGTAGCCTGAGAGCAAATTGACATCCAGATACCAGCTCTGAACCTTCGTTTTCCTGTCTGCCGCCACCTGAAGAGCTCGGGGACTGAGGGAAACCGGGGCCAGTCCAGGTGGACAGCTCAAACATTTCTGGGTGCCGCTGTAGAGGGCATCCACCTTCCATGCATCCGTGCGCACAGGGCAACCGCCGAGGGATGTCACCGCGTCCAGGAGAAACAGGGCTCCGGCATCATGGGTGAGCTTGGATATTTCCTCCACGGGAGTCAGCGCCCCTGTGGAAGTTTCCGCATGCACGATGGCCACAAGTTTCGGCCTGGCGCATTGCTTCAGAGCCTCATGAATCTGGGACGCCTCGATGATCTGGCCCCATGGGGCCTCCACTTTGACCACCCTGGCACCACAACGCCGGGCAACATCCACCATGCGCGTGCCAAACACGCCATTGACTCCGATGACCACTTCATCACCGGGTTCAACCAGATTCACAAAACAAAACTCCATGC
>CAYQCZ010000633.1:0-2419 GCA_964415955.1 uncultured Verrucomicrobiota bacterium
CAAGGGTTCTTTTTACACGCCGGATACGCTACATGATTTATGGAAATGCTCTAGTGCTTGATCCAGTTCGCCATCTTCTGCGGCCAATTTGCCGGCTGCTGTGTAACACCGGGCAAGTTCCTTTATTGATCCGATGTTGTTCAAATGCGTCTGCACTATCCATGCTTCCGTGAACTGGACGGGCACAACGCACTCTCTTTCAAAGCCAGCAAGTGATTGGGTTAATCCCGGCAGGGCGCTTTCGACAAATGCGCGCTGCTGATCCTGCGGCAGTGAGGTGTATTCGCGTGGATACGCAGGCAGGGCTTGCGCAGCCGCCACGAAATCATCGTAGCCGTTGGGGCTTGGCAGTGGCGGAAACAGGTCTTCCTTGGGGCGCATCATCAGAACTGCCAGACCCACCAGAAGCGCGACAATCAGCATGACAGCGCCGAGTTTGATCCACCTGTCATTCACAACGCGATTCAAGCGGGGAAACGGGCGTCTGCCAATTCCAAGCTGCGAGGCAGATTGTAGAGCTTCGTGATCTGGTGCAAATCAATGATTGACCATCGTATCAGGTGAGACTAAATATAGACTCAAATGGGAAACATGACCACCAAACCGAAATCGAAGACGGACGCGATGCGAACGATCGTTCATCGCAAGCTTTCAAGTGCTGCACCTGCAAAACTGTCCGGTGCGGGTGTGGTGAAGTTTTGCGTTCAGGGATCACTTCCGGCATCCACAACAGTCAAGTTCACACCCGCCAAGCTTGTGGAGGTTCTACAGTCGGGTCTGCCTTTTCAGGAATTGGAAGACCTGCAGACCCGTCTTGATGTGCCTGCGGAGAAGCTGGCTCCGATGCTTGGCATTTCCAAGGCCACTTTTCACCGGCGGAAAGGGGGTGCGGGCAAACTGCCGCCCGCCGTGTCAGATCGCGTCGTGCGCTATGCACGGCTGCTGGGACAGGCATTCAAAGTTTTCGAGGACCTGGAGACCGCCAAACAATGGCTAAATGCGCCCCAGTTCGGCCTGGGTGGTGCAGTGCCTCTGGAATACGCGAAGACAGAGATCGGCGCCCGTGAGGTCGAGAGCCTTCTCGGACGCATTGAATACGGCGTTTATTCCTGATGAAAAGGGCCTGGCGCATTGTTAAAGAGAAGCACGTTGCCGCCGCCTTCAGTGGTGAGGGTGCGCGGCTCTTTGGAGGCCGTTGGAATTCAGAGGGAACGAGCGTCGTTTACACCAGCGGCAGCAAGGCGCTCGCCGCACTGGAATCGCTCGTGCATCTCAACCCTCCCGTGATTTTCAAGTATGTCGCCATCCCCATCGAGTTTGATGATGCGCTCGTGGAGAAGGCGGCTGCGTTGCCTGCGGATTGGACGGAGGAACCGCCACCTCCAGCGACGAAGGACATCGGCGACCTTTGGGTAAGAGGGATGCGCTCGGCGGTGCTGCAACTTCCCAGCGTCATCATCCCAGAAGAGCCCAACTACCTGCTCAATCCCGCGCATCCCGACTTCAAAAAGATCGGCATCGGCAAGCCCGAACCTTTCACCTTCGATCCACGGCTGCTCTGATTCACTTCTGCACCCATCCAATAACCACAGCTTCACGAAACCCCGCCGGGAAAGTCCGCGAAGTGGAGATGAGGCCCATCTCCCGCAACATCAGCACGGCGGTGGCGGAAGCGGAGATCGACATAACGGCGACGCACGGCGAGTTGGTAGAGATCGAGAACGCCATCCAAACGGCGACGACCAAGCACAACGTGTTCTTGAAGGAATTGGGATTGCCGCTGCTGCCATGAGACCAGATTCAGAGGCCAGCATTCGCAACGCCAACGAGGCCAGCAGTTCTACGCCGGTTCCTGCTGGCTGATGCAGTGGAAGGAGCCGAGACCCCAGATGAGATTGGTGGAGTCGATGCCCAGCACTTTGCGGTCGGGGAATTCGCGCTGAAGGATGTCGAGGGCGGTCTGATCCTTGGGATCGCGGTAGGTGGGGACCAGCACGACGCTGTTGGCGATATAGAAGTTGGCGTAACTGGCGGGCAGTCGCATGCCCTCGTAATCCAGGCGGGCGGGCATGGGCAGTTCCACGACGCGCAGCGGACGACCATCCTGGTCGCGCATGGTGCGAAGGAGTTTCAGGTTTTCCTGAAGCGGATTGTAATTGGCGTCGGCGGGGTCTTCCTCGACCACCGTCACCACGGTGGTGGGGTTCACGAAACGTGTGAGGTCGTCCACATGACCATCGGTGTCATCGCCTTCGATGCCGTCGCCCAGCCAGAGGATGTGGGTCACGCCGAGGTAATCCCGCAGGTATTGCTCGATCTGAGGCCTGGTGAGATGGGGATTGCGGTTCGGATTGAGCAGGCAGGATTCGGTGGTGAGCAGCGTGCCGCGGCCATTGACCTCGATGGAACCGCCTTCCAT
>CAYQCZ010000634.1:0-2418 GCA_964415955.1 uncultured Verrucomicrobiota bacterium
AGAATTTCCGCGGCGAACGCTGGATGGTGCTGCGGAACCCGATGAGCAACGAGTTCTTCCGGATACGTCCGGAGGTGTATGAGTTCGTTGCGCGCCTGCGACAGGACCGCACCGTTGAGCAGGTGTGGCAGGAATGTCTGGAGAAGTTCCCCGAGACGGCGCCCGGCCAGGAGCAGGTGGTCCAGTTGCTGGCCCAGCTTTACCATTCCAACCTGCTTCATTACGAGGTGGCCCCGGACACCGCCCAGCATTTCGAGCGTTACAAGACGCGCAAGCAGCAGGAACTGGGTTTCCGCTGGATGAACATCATGTTCATGCGGTTTCCGCTGCTGGACCCGGACCGGTTTCTGATCAATACACTGCCGCTGGTCCGGTGGCTTTTCAGCCCGGTGGGCGTGTTGCTGTGGCTGGTGGTCGTCGGGCTTGGACTCAAGGCCGGCATTGACAACTTTCCCGCGCTGCGTGACCAGACCCAGGGCGTGCTGGCCCCGGGCAACCTGTTCTGGCTTTACGCGGGTCTGGTCATCCTCAAGACCCTGCACGAATTCGGTCATGCCTACTTCTGCCGTCACTATGGCGGCGAGGTCCACACCATGGGCGTGATGCTCATGATCTTCACGCCGGTGCCCTTCGTGGATGCCACATCGAGCTGGAGTTTCCGCGCCAAGCGCCACCGCATGCTCGTGGGACTGGCCGGCATGATCGTTGAATTTTTCGTGGCGGCCATTGCGGCCATCATCTGGGCGCGCACCTCGCCCGGCATCCTGCACAGCGTCTGTTTCAACATGATGTTCGTTGCCTCGGTGTCCACGCTCCTTTTCAACATCAATCCGCTGATGCGTTTTGACGGCTACTACATCATGTCGGACTGGCTGGAGATTGCGAACCTCAACCAGCGCTCGATGCAGCAGTTGAAATACCTCGTTGAACGCCACCTTTACGGCGTCAAACAATCCCGCAGTCCCGGCCATTCCCGTTCCGAATCCACGTGGCTGGGTGTGTATGGCATTTCTGCATTGATCTACCGCACGATCATCTTCGCCGGCATCATCCTGTTCGTCGCGGACAAGTGGCTCATCCTGGGCGCATTGATGGCAGTCATCTGTCTTGTGTCCTGGCTTTGTGTTCCCCTGGTGAAGCTCGTCAACTACCTGTCCACCAGCCCGCAGCTGTCCCGTGTCCGCCCCCGCGCGGTTGCCGTCACAGTCCTCATCTTTGCGGCCATCATCGGGTTTGTCGGCCTTGTGCCGTTGCCGCATCATTTCCGCGCCTCCGGCGTGATGCAGTCCACCCAATGGAGCCAGGTCATGACCGAGTCGAGCGGCGAGGTGGTGGAGCTGCTTGCCCGGCCCGGCAAACCCATCCGCGCGGGTCAACCCCTGCTGCGGCTGGAAAACCGCGAACTGGAACTGCAGCTGGCCAATGCGACGGCCGTCCAGACGGAAATCGAAACCCGCTGGCGCGCCGCCATGCAAAAGGATGTCGCCAGCCTCAAACCCCTCCAGAGCCGTCTCGAATCCGCCCGCAAGACTGTGGAACGCATCCGGCAGGATCAATCGAACCTTGTTGTCCGCGCCCGTCACGACGGCGTGTGGGTGGCGCCCGGCGTCGAGGATTTTCTCAAGCGTCACATGGCACGCGGCACGACAGTGGGACTCGTGGTGGACCCGCGATCCTTCGAGTTTTCCGCGACGGTGCTTCAGGCGGATGTGGACCGCATCTTCAAGAGCCAGTTTCCCTCCGCTGAAGTGCGGCTTTACGGCGAGGTGGGCGAGGTGGTGCGCATTGAGAATCTCCGTGTCGTTCCCGGCGAGCAAAGCATGCTGCCATCGCCCGCGCTGGGCTGGCAGGCCGGCGGCGATGTCGCCACGAACATGCGCGACCAGGAGGGACGCACCGCTGCGGAGCCGTTCTTCTCCATCGTGGGGGATGTGGCTGCGGGCGAGGTGGCCCGGCTGCATGGACGCACCGGCAAGGTGCGCTTCAAACTGGCGGATGAGCCGCTTCTGCCGCGCTGGTGGCGTCAGTTGACGCAGCTCCTGCAAAAACGTTTCCAAATCTGATCCGCTGGCACTCGTTTCCCGTGAAGACGCCCAGTGACATCTACCGCCGGATCAGCCAGCCGCCCGCCCGGAAGTTCCACAAGGGCATCGACGGCGTGGTGCATGGTCTTCAGGGCACCTTCAAGCGGCACAGCGGACTGCAACGGCAGATCATGGCGGATGCTGAAACGGCCACGCAGGAATCGCTCCAATGGGAATCCCGCAACGATTCGGACCTGCGCTCCCGCCTGGCGGAATTCCGCGCCATTTTCCATCGTGGTGGCCGCGCCATGGACGAGGCCATGCTGCCCGCGCTCGGGGCGTTGCGCGAGGCGGCGTTCCGTTGCACCGGGCTCAAACCGTATCCTGTCCAGCT
>CAYQCZ010000635.1:0-2412 GCA_964415955.1 uncultured Verrucomicrobiota bacterium
CAGGTCAGCTCATCATAAAACACCTCGCCGTCAGCATTGCTGAAGTAACCGTCCTTCACACCCCAGTCGGCAATGGTGCGGGTGACGCGATGAATCAACTGTTTCACCGAGTGTTCGCGCTCGGCCTTGGTGACGTCGCCATAAAAATACTTCGAGCAGACCACCTTGGTGGCAAGCTGTGACCAGCTCTTGGGCACCTCGACATTCTCCTGCTTGAAGATCACCTTGCCGGAGTCATCCGTGATCTCAGCGGTGCGGCGGTCCCATTCGATCTGGTCAAAGGGCTTGACCTTCGCGCTGCTGAACACGCGGCTCATGGCAATCGCTTTGGCGGAGGATTTCGCGGACTTGGCGCGACGACCGCGCGCGTTGGCGACTTTGGATTTCCCCGGGCGCTTCTTGGGGGCGGAGACAGGCGTGGCGATGTCAGGTCTGGCGTCGATCATTGGATGTGGTCCTTTCAGCTGCTGGCAATGGTGGTTTGTCGTTCAAACGACCGGCCCGGTCCGGCGGCGGAGGGTCGGTTTTACGGTCTAAAAGATCAAAAAATCACCCCGAATACGAAGGGGTGTCTGATAGTGTTTAAGCTGCCAGACACCCCATTACGTAGTGGAGTAGTGGCGAGACTATCCCCATATGTTGGGGTGTAAAGCGAAAACTTACACAGAATTTGCTCACCACTTGTTCGCAAAAACAACCTTCGCACAACTCACTGAAATCAAATGGGTTGCAACACACACAACTCCAGGAAGCCCCTTGGAAACGTGGTCAGGAAGAAAAGTTATTCACAACGATGTTTCACCCAAGATGAAACGTCCTTCTGAACCGTGAAAACATGCGCCAGAAACCGGCCATTTTCCGGCCGTTGCAGCAGTCATTTCCGCGCACGCCGCTGCTCGGCGGCCGGATCAATCTGTCGCACGCCCCGGGGTGCTTTCCGCGCCTCAGAAATGCGTTCCCGCAGTTGTTCTGACAACGCCTTCACAGTGCCGGCATGCTCGGGGCGACCGGCCAGATTCACCATTTCAACGGGGTCGTTCTGGTGATCATAAAGCTCGTTGCCGTCCTTCCCCTCTTCACCCCATTCAGTGTAGCGCCAACGGTCCGTGCGCAGGCTGTAGCCGCTCTCAAACTGGCTGAATGCCGAGGTGCGCGCCGCAACCGACGGATCCTTCAACACCTTCACCAGGCTCACACCACTGACTGACGCGGGCTGTTTGAGTCCGCACAATTCCGCCAGCGTGGGATAAAAGTCCACCATCTCCGCGAACGATCGCGTGTGTTTGCCCGCAGCCTCCACGCCCGGCCCGGCCATGATCAACGGCACGCGCGTGGCGTTTTCAAACAACGTCGTCTTCTGCCAGTGACCGTGCTCGCCCATGTGATATCCATGGTCCGAAGTGAAAAGCACAATGGTGTTCCGGCTCAGTCCGGTGGACTCCAGCGCATCCAGGATCACTCCAATCTGCGCATCCGCAAAGGAGATCGACGCGTAATACGCCTGAATGGCCCTGCGCGCGGTTTCATCCGGCAGATCGATCTGGTCCTTCTTGCGCCGGATGGATTTCTGCGCAGGCTCGGGCAACGTCTTCAAATATCCCTCCGGCACGGACGGCACCTTGATGGTTTCCAGCGGATACATGTCGAAATACTTCTTCGGCGCCACATACGGCGTGTGCGGACGGTAGAGCCCCACCGCCAGGTAAAACGGACGCTTATCCTTCGCGTATTGCTGGAGCTGTTTCACCGCATCCAATGCCGCGATGCCGTCGGTTTGCTCCTTGTCCGCACCCGGGTCCGCGCGCCAGCTCAAGGTCCCGCCCCACTGGCCTTTCACCAGCGTGAAAATCTTTTCCATCTCCTCCATGTCGCGACCGCGCGGATTGATGGTGTAATCCCACGAAAACGGATCGTCATGGCCGCTGGTGCCGATGTGCAACGGCACGTTGTAATGGTAGATCTTCCCGATGCGCGTGGCGAAATAACCAGCGTCCCGGAACATCTGTGACATCGTCTGCACGTTGGGCACGTGTTCACGGATGTAGATCGCGTTGCGCCGCACCAGCGTCTGGTCCGGATACATGCCGCACATGAACGACGCGCGGCTCGGACCGCACAGCGGATACTGGCAATACGCCCGCTCAAACAACCGCCCGCGCGCCGCCAGCCGGTCGATGTTCGGCGACTTCACCTGCGGATGCCCATACGCGCCGAGATCACAATTCAGGTCGTCGCAGATGAGGAAAAGGACATTGGGCCTGCCGGCAGCACGACTCTCAGGCGCGGCAGAGAAACACACGCCCAGACACAGCAGGATGGAAGAAAGGATGGTGCGCATGATGTGACCCTACACGGATCAAGCAGCCCGGCCAACGGGGAATTGCTCCCTGCCCACGTAGGACAGGCCTCCAG
>CAYQCZ010000636.1:0-2393 GCA_964415955.1 uncultured Verrucomicrobiota bacterium
CATCTCGCGAAAACGCAAACTTCTGGAGAAGCAGAAGGAGGGCAAGAAGAAGATGAAGGCGTTTGGAGCCGTGCAGATTCCGCAGGAGGCATTCATCGAGGTGCTCAAGGCCTGACCTATGTTTGCCCTGCGCTGGCTTCTCTCCAAACAGTTCCGCCAGGCCGCCGAACTGCGCCGTCAGATTCGCAAGTATCTGAACCATCAGCGCGACATTTTGCAGGCGGACGCGGTGAAGAACCTGCAGGGCGCCGTCGGAGATCTGGACAAGCTGCTGGCCTCGCCGGCCGACAGGAAGGCCCTGGTGGATGGCATGGCTGCGGCCGAGAAGGTGGCCAACGAGAACCTCAAGCCCTACGCCCACGCCAGTCTGCGGGAAAACATCGATGTGGTGCTTGTCGCCATTGCGGTGGCACTGGCCGTGCGCACCTTCTTCCTGCAGCCGTTCAAAATCCCCACAGGTTCCATGCAGCCCACGTTGTATGGCATCACGCATCCACTGACCGACCTGCGCGGGGACGCTTCCGTGCAGTTTCCGACCGGCATCAAGCGCTGGGTGGATTCATGGTTTTACGGCATTTCCTATTATCACGTCGTGGCCCGTGCGGACGGGGAGATCGAGGAGCTGGAGATGCCGAAGACGGTCCTGCCCCTGGTCAAAAAGCAACGTCTGAAGGTCGGCGGCGAATGGTATGCCATCTGGTTCCCCCCGGATCAGATCGAAGTGCGCGCCCACCTGCGTCCGGGGCAGCGCTTCAGGAAAGGCGAGGACATCATCAAGACCTGGGTGAAAACAGGTGATCATCTGTTCGTTGACCGCCTGACCTACAATTTCCGTCCGCCCAAGCGCGGTGAGATCATCGTCTTCGAGACCAAGGGCATCGACGGGCTGCCGCCGGATCAGTTTTACATCAAACGCCTGGTCGGCCTTGGCGGGGACAGGCTCCGCATTGGAGATGACCGGCATCTGGTGGTGAATGGCGAGCGGCTGGATGCCTCGACGCCGTTCTTTGAGAATGTTTACACCATCGGCCAGACCTGGCAGCCCAACCATTACTTTGGCCACGTCAATGGCACGGTGAACCGTCAACTCGCCCGCTCCATGCGCCTCGGCGACCTTGCGCCGCTGTTTCCGGACGGGGACAGCCAATACGAGGTGCCGCAGAATCAATACGTCGTGATGGGCGACAACACGCTCAACAGCTATGACTCCCGGGCATGGGGTGCTTTCGCCCGCGAGAAGGTGATCGGCAAGTCATGTTTCGTTTACTGGCCCATCAGTGAAAGATTCGGCTGGTCGCACAGGTAGGGCATCCATCCCGTATGAGCAATCTGGACCTCGCGGTTCAATTTTTCCTGCAGGTAGCGGTCATCCTCCTGTTCTGCCGCCTCGTCGGGCACTTTGCAGCCCGGCTGGGACAGCCGCAGGTGGTGGCTGAGATGATTGCCGGCGTGCTGCTCGGCCCCTCGTTGCTGGGTGCGATGTTTCCGGACCTGTTTGCCAGGCTGTTTCCCGCCGAGTCCATGCGGGTGCTGTTCCCCGTGTCGCAGTTCGGGCTTGCCGCCTACATGTTCGTGGTGGGCATGGAATTCCGCGTGGACATCGTGGCCTCCCGCATGCGCAGCGCGGTTGCCGTTTCCTCGGCGGGCATGATCGTGCCGTTCATTCTCGGGGCCGCCATCGGCTATTATTTCATCCACAACACCGCGCTCTTCACGCCGAAAACGAGCACCAGCGAGGCGATGGTTTTTCTGGGGGCGGCCATGTGCATCACCGCCTTTCCCATGCTCGCGCGCATCATTCACTTCAAGGGGCTTGCCGGAACCGTCATGGGCACCGTGGCCCTGGCTGCGGGCGCCCTGGACGATGCGGCCGCCTGGTGCCTGCTCGCGCTCGTGCTGGCAAGCTTCGACGCCCAGTGGCTTCTGGCGGCACGAAACATCGTCGGAGGATTGGGCTTCGTGCTGGTGGTGCTGCTGGTGATCAAACCATGGCTTGCGCGTTTGGAACGCCGATTTGCGGATGGGGATGACATCTCGGAAGGAGGGTTTGTCATCTGTCTGGCACTGATGTCCCTCGGAGCCTGGTTCACCGATGCCATCGGGCTGCATGCGGTCTTCGGCGGTTTTGTGATGGGGGTGGCGATGCCAAGGGGCATGGTTGCCAGGGCCGTGATTCAACGCATGCAGCCGTTGACAGTGGCGTTGCTGCTCCCGTTGTTTTTCACCTACTCAGGCCTGAACACGAAGATCACGCTGCTGAATGACGGCTGGTTGTGGGGCATGACCGTGGTGGTGTTCCTGGCCGCCGTGCTCGGCAAGGGCGTGGCCTGCTGGCTTGCTGCGCGGGCGTCCGGACTGGCCAATCGCGAAGCCATGGGCATCGGCACCCTCAT
>CAYQCZ010000637.1:0-2386 GCA_964415955.1 uncultured Verrucomicrobiota bacterium
AAACGCTTGCATGACTCCCCAAAAAAGGAATCACCAGTATCAGAGTGCGTGCAAAAATTCTCATGGGTCTTGTGGCAAATGAATCCATTTAGGCCTCGGTTGCTGGCTTACTTATCCTGCTCCTCCATCCGGATCAGCGCCTCCGCGAACGCCTTGCCGGCCTGGGCATGGAACTTGGCGGTGCCGAAATAATGGATCGAGCCGCCCGGACCGGAAGCGCGTTTCAAGTATGCCTCGTCCTCTTTCGTGAACAGCTCGGTGCGCAGCTTTTCCAGGTGTGCTTTCTTCTCTTCATTCAGTTCGTTCTGGCGTTTCCTCCTCTCGTCCGCAGGCAACTCCTTGAGCTTGGCGCGCTCCTCCATCTGCTGTTTGTCGATGCGTTGGCCTGCCCAATTGATCTCGAGGCTTTTCATGCCCAGAGCACCGAGCTTCTCGTCCCAATACGGTGCCGTTTGAACCGCTGCAACAGTCCCCTTGAACTCCGGCATTTCAGCGGGTGCCGCCATGGCCTTGCGAAACAGCCTCATCGATCTCTCCGGCCCACCTCTTGTATCATAGGTTCCCGGAGTGAAATTGCCGTTCTGTCCGGCCACACCGATGACGAATGGAAGAGCCGGCGCATTCAGATCCTTGCGCACATCGCGAATGAACTGAGCCAGCAAAGTGCTGTATTGATCGTAACGACTGTCTCCCAATCCGGGTGGATAGGTATGGCCGTCGATCAAATCATTGAATCCCTGAAACCACACAAAGCCCGTCAGCTGATACCTCTGGCTCTCGTCATAGTCCGGACAGACACGCTTGATGTCCGCGAGGACCTTTTTGACGTGGTCCATCATCCAGCGGTAGTTCTGCCCCGTTTCCTTTCTCTGTCTTTCCAACACGCTATCAAGAATCCCTCGCTTGGCGTAATCCTCCTTTTGCCAATCATTCAGTTCATAGGGTCCGGACCCGGGCGAGCGGAAATGGGTGCTCAGGCTCTGGCCGCCCCAAGCCGTCTTGATGATCAGGACCGGCCCCTCATAAGCCTGTTCCATGGTGATGCCGAACAGGTACTCGGGACCAATATGATCCCAGGGCTGATCATGCTTGTCCTTTTTCCGCAGTCCGTATCCGGCGGTCAGCCTGCCAAACCCCTCGCCGCCGTATTGGTTCTGCCGGCCGTTGAGATACGAGATCCACACCCGTTTGCAGACATAGGGTTTCCCATCATCACCCCGCATCTGCTTGAGCAATGGCGCGGTCTTCGTATCATCACCGATGTGATCAAACGTGCTGATCGCACCTGTTCCCACCATGTTGGATTGGCCGGCCATGATATAGACCCTTAGAGGCAGCTTGGCCGGTAGCAAGGAGACGCTGAAGAGCAAGCACAGCAGGGGCGCGGTAATGCGAAATAAAACGTTGCTGCAATGACAGGAGATCATGGAAGTGGGAATGGCGGTTTCTTGAATGAAGTGGAATCCATCCCCCTCGCACAACAGTTTTCCCTCCCCAAAACCATGACCATTTTCAGTAGCTTTTAGGCTTTCGGCTAGACACGCGGAGTGCAATCGCTAGACCTTAACCATGGCCAAACTTCGACTGCTGACCGCCTCGGAACAGGTCGCCGAGCATCTACGCGGTGAAATCGCCAAGGGAAGGTGGTCAAAGGTCATGCCCGGCTGCAATTATCTGGTCCGGGAACTGGGCATTGGCCGCAACACCATTGACGCCGCCTTGCGCATGTTGGAGGAGGAGGGCCTGTTGGTGCCGCAAGGAGTGGGTCGGCGCCGGATCATTGTCAGATCCGGAAGCCAACGCCACGCGGACTTGACCGTTCAGGTGCTTGTCCATGAGGAAAGTGTTCTAAAATGGACGTTCTTGCTCGATCTCATTCATGAACTCAGGGAACAGGGATTCCAAACCGAATTTGCCAGCAAGACGCTGTATGATTTGAGGATGGACCTCAACAGATTGAAAAGTTTTGTGACCGGGACGGAAGCCGACCTCTGGTTGGTCGTAGGTGCTCCCGGGAAGGTTCTGCAGTGGTTTTCCGGTCAATCCGTGCCCGCCTACGCCGTAATTGGGAGGCTCGCCAGCATCGACATCGCCGGTGTGGGAACCTTGAAAACACCAGCGATGGATCAAGCGGTCAAGCGTCTGGTTGAGTTGGGTCATCGGCGCATCGTCATGATGACCCGACCCGAGCGGCGCAGGCCGACTCCCGGCTTGTTTGAGCGGAACTTCCTGGAGTCACTGGCCGCATCCGGCATTCCCGTGGGCAGCTACCACTTGCCCGACTGGGACAACGATCCGACATCTTTTGGCCAGTGCCTCGACGCACTTTTTGCCCACACCCCACCGACCGCCATCTTCTTCAGTGAGGCTCCGCTCTATCTATCGG
>CAYQCZ010000638.1:0-2384 GCA_964415955.1 uncultured Verrucomicrobiota bacterium
TCGATGGTTCGAATCCATCACCTACCACCATAATCCCCCTTCATCACCCCCTTCAAAAACCGCCCCGCCATGCCCGCGTTTTTTGCCAAGCAAAAGCCAAGAAACGTGGAGGCAGCACGCCCGGGACGGGGGACTTTGACTGGGCAACCAGCTTATGAAAACGGGGAAAGACAGTCTGATGCACCGTCTTCCGCAGCGTGTCGCCCTGTCTTATGCGGCGGCGGCAGGCACATGGGGTCTTTTGTCGGCATTGATCGCCTCCAGCGTGCCGGCCACCCCGCAACAGGACACCCTCAGCGGCCTGATGGAATGGCTGCTGTTCGTGGCCGCTACCGCAGTGCTGCTCCACGAGCTTCTCAGGAGGCTCGTCCAAAGGGAATCCGAGGTCCTGGCCACACTCAAGGCCGGGCGGGAACGCTTCATGCAGGCTGCGGCGCTTCTGCCCCATGCCTTCGGCATCATGGACACGGAGTTGAGGATCATTTTCATCAATGACAAGGGGCTTCAGCTTGCCCGGCGGCCCATGGAACAAGTCCTCGGGCGCAGGGCGGCGGACATTTTTCCGGGCAATGTGCCGGGAACGCTGGGGGAACTGTGCGAACTGGCAAACATCAAGCGCCAGCCCCAGAGCCGCACCGTCCTGCTCCATGACCACGACAAGGACTGGCATTACATGGTGGATGTCACGCCCGTCATGAATCCGGAGGGGAGCGTCCGTGAATTTCATTTCGTTGCAAACAACCTCACCGACATGGTCCTCACACAACGGAAAATCCGCAAGCTCACCCGCTCGCTGGCCATGCTCTCCTCGGCAAATGAAGTCCTTGCAGACGCATGCACCGAGGCGGAGTTGCTGCGGGAGTTCTGTGACACGATCCTGACACCGGCGGGGCATGATCTCATCTGGATCGGATATGCCGGCCTTGAGGATTCCGTGGTGCAATGCGCCGCATGCGCGGGAGAAGCCAGGGCATACCTGGATGGGATTGTCATCCGATGCGACGATTCGCCCGAAGGCAACGCCCCCAGCGGGCGGGCGCTCAAGACGGGCACAGCGCAGGTGTGCCACGACATCATGACCGACGAGCGGATGACGCCATGGAGGGAAAGGGCGGCCGCCTTCGGACTGCGCTCCGCCATTGCCGTTCCATTGAGAGGGTGCAAAGGGGTGATCGGCATCTTCACACTGTATTCGAACGTGCCCGGAAGGTTTGATGCCGGCGAGGCGGAGTTGCTCCAGGAACTGGCGGATGAACTGGCCTATGGCATCGAGAGCCTCCGGAGCCGGGCTGCCCTGCTTCAGGAGACGCAGCTTCGGGAGGCCTACATGGTTCACTCGGCCGCGTTGATCTACATCACCGATCTGGAAGGCCGGTTCATGCTGACGAATCCGGCCGTGGACAGGGCCCTGGGGCTGTCACCGCCCGACACAGCCGTGGGGCGCAAACGCAGTGAACTGCTGCCGCAGGAGGTCGCAGCCGCCCATGACACAAACGACCTGAAAGCGAGCAAGCTCGGGCAACCGCTCTCGGTGGAGGAGATCAACCTGGAAAGCGGGCATGCCCGCACGTATTTCACCACCAAGTTTCCGCTACGGGATGCGCATGGAAAAATCTTCGCCGTGGGCGGCATCTCCACAGAAATCTCCGGAATGAAGCAAGCGGAGGCCGAACTGCGGAAGCACATTCGAGAACTGGAAAGCTTCAACCAGGCCGGCGTCGGGCGTGAACTGAAGATGATCGCCCTGAAGAAGGAGATCAATGAACTGTCACGCGCCCTCGGACGTCCGGAGCCTTATTCCATCGACTTTGAACTGTAACTCCCTTATCTTATGGGGCATCGCTCCGGGCCCTGATTTGCCACAACACGGAAGTGAGCGACGAGTGAAGCATGGAACCTTTGAATGATCCGCATCCGCATCGTGACCATGGCAGCCAAGGTCAGATGCATGGGCTCCACGTCGCGGAGCCCATCAAAGACGGACACATCTGCCGCGAGTTGGTGGAGGAAATGGGGGAGGGTGCGGCCATTCTGGACGAGGCCGGCCGGATCACCCACTGCAATCAGGCCATGGCACGCCTGCTCGGCGGCACGGTGGACGGGTTGAAGGGCAGTGCGCTGACTGATTATGCGCTCCAGAAAGACGCCGCACCGCTGGCGGCATTGCTTGAACGGGCGAAGTCAGGGCGCGGAAAGGAGGAAATCCACTTTGCCAGAGGCGACGGCACGACATCCGTGGCACGCATGTCCGCCTTCCGGCTGGCCACGGTGGCCGTCCAGACCGTATGTGTGATCGCGACGGACCTGACCGAGTTCAAACAGATACAGCAATCCCTCAAAGAGGCCCGGTCTGCCGCGCTCAACATGATGCAGGACGCCGTGGC
>CAYQCZ010000639.1:0-2384 GCA_964415955.1 uncultured Verrucomicrobiota bacterium
CCTCGAAGCCATCCGGGAATTCGCGCTCGAGGTCGGCCCCACCAATGCCATTTTCGTCCATGTCACCTACGTGCCCTTCATCAAGGCCGCAGGTGAACTCAAGACCAAGCCCACCCAGCAATCCGTCGCCAAACTGCGCGAAATCGGCATCGCCCCGCACATCCTCGTCTGCCGCTGCGAAAAGCCGCTCGACAAGGAGCTGCGCCAGAAGATGTCCATGTTCTGCAATGTCCCCTACGAGGCGGTCATCGAGGAGAAGGATGTGGATCACTCCATCTACGAGGTTCCGCTCATGCTACAGCGCGAGCGGATGGACGACATTGTCTGCCGCCTGCTGCAACTCGATGTGCCGCAGGCAGACATGACCCACTGGCAGGACATCATCCGCAAACTCATCGCCCCCCAGCACCGCGTTCGTATCGGCGTCGTCGGCAAATACATCGAGCTTCAGGATGCCTACAAATCCGTTTACGAAGCCATCATCCACGGCGGTGTGGCCAATGATTGCGGCGTGGAAATCGAGCGCATCGAATCCGAGGACATCGAGAAAAACGGCCCTGAAAAGAGCCTGAAAGGTCTCGCCGGCATCCTCGTGCCGGGTGGATTCGGAGACCGTGGTGTCGAGGGAAAAATCCTCGCAGCCCGCTTTGCCCGCGAGAACAAAGTTCCCTACCTCGGCCTCTGCCTGGGGATGCAGATTGCGTGCATTGAATTCGCCCGGAATGTGCTCGGCAAAGCAAAGGCGCATTCACTGGAGTTCGATCCGTCAAGCCCGGACCCGGTGATCGCCCTCATGGACGCCCAGCTCAAGGTGACCCGCAAAGGAGGCACCATGCGACTCGGTTCACAGGACTGCCAGCTCGGCGTTGGCACGCGCGCGGCGCATCTCTACGGCGCCTTCGTCATCCATGAACGCCACCGTCACCGTTTCGAATTCAACAACGCCTACCGGCAGCAGTTCGAACAGGCGGGCATGATCTTCAGCGGCACCTCGCCGGATGGCAAACTGGTGGAATTGATCGAACTCAAGGACCACCCCTTCTTCATGGCCAGCCAGTTCCACCCGGAATTCCAGAGCAAGCCCAACGCTCCGCATCCGCTGTTCAAGGGCTTCATCGCCGCCTGTCACCAATTCATCCACCACAAGCCGTTGTAGGGAGCCCCGCTCGTTTCGTCCTCGATTGGAAGGTGTATTCCACCACGGATGGACACGAATTCACATGGATGAGGGTGGGGCCCGGACTGCGCGGCGAAGCTGCAACTCCCGGTCCGCAGCATGTCCATCCGCCGGACAGATTCCACAAATCCCGGCAGCCACCTGACATCGAGCCTGCTGCGGACGAGGACGTCCGTGGTCTGGTTCCCCGTCACACCTGCATGGACCTGCTGGTCGTCTTGGCAGCGTGCTTAATCCCTGCCAGGCGTCCGCTACCCACCGTTCAGCACGCTCTCCGTTGCAACCAGTCCAGGGCCGGGGTCCGGGCGAAGGGATACCCGTGGCAGCCCAGCATGGGGCTCATGTCCTCGGCGGTGATCCAGAGGATGTTCGGCCGGTCGGCGCAGCGGGCCGTGAGCGCGGTGGAGAAGAACAGCAGGATTCTCACGCGCACAGGCTACCGCATGACTGCGGCCGGGCAATCGTATTGGCCGGCATCGGTGCGCCGGATGGAGAGAAAGACGGCAATCACAGATCAACACTGATGGATACAGATGAAATGAGGTCCCAGCCGGCCGGTCGCAAAAAGGACGATGGGAAGCCCGCGGGCCAACCACATGAACCGATCAAATGGCAGGGATGACCGGCGGCACCCAAGACGCCCATCGCCTCTGGTTCGTGTCAAAGCGCCCCGCCTTCTGCGCAAACTGGCTCACATGCTCCTGCTTGAGGTCCACCACACTCGTCGCGATTGTTCCTTTCCTAGTGATACTTTTCCTCCCCGAATCTCGCATGAATGGATAGAAACAACTTAACGAACCCATGGATAATCGCCCTACCCGCGAGGAAACCCTCTTCTTCGCCGCCTCCGGACTGGCCGCTCCCGCCGAACGCGCCGCCTTTCTCGACCGCGAGTGCGCCGGGGACATCGCCCTGCGCCAGCGCGTCGAGGCCCTGCTCAAGTCGGCAGGCGACAGCAACCAGACCTTCATGAGCAGCCCGGCTTTGTCCGGGGGCATCGCGCCCATCGAGGATAACCTCGAAGCCACCGTTATTCTGCCCGCGATCGAGAAGGCGGGCGACCTCATCGGGCCTTACAAACTCCGCGAGCAGGTCGGTGAGGGCGGCTGCGGCGTGGTCTATGTCGCCGAGCAGGAGAAGCCCGTCCGCCGCCGCGTCGCGCTCAAGGTCATCAAGCTGGGCATGGACACCAAGCAGGTCGTCGCCC
>CAYQCZ010000640.1:0-570 GCA_964415955.1 uncultured Verrucomicrobiota bacterium
AGGGGTTCGCATTGTGCGTGCGCTCGGGCTCGGCGTAATCGACGCCCTTCTGCCAGAGCAACGAACCGTCCTTGCGGCTGAAACACATCAACGTGCGCTTCTTTTCCTTCGCCAGCGGCTGCGTGACAAACACGCGATCGCCCCAGATCACCGGCGTTGAGTTGCCCGGTTCCGGCAGCGCCACATGCCACTTCACATTTTGCGTGGCGCTCCACTGCGTGGGGAGATTTTCGGTCGTAATCCCGCTGCCATCCACACCGCCCCGCCACGACGGCCAGTGGGCGGCGGCGGCAGTGATGCAGGAAACAGCAAGAGCAAGAATGCAGGTGGATAAGAATGGGCGTTTCATATCCCCAGTGTGTGGACTGCTGTGAACTTGGCAAGTGCAAGAATGGATGACGCACAGGCATGGAACAACCGCTCCTGCCACCATCCGACCCCTCACAGCTTCAGCTCAACGCGGAACAAATGATCTTCCGCGGAGTAGGATTTGGCAAAGCCAAGCCTGCTGCAAAGCTTGAGCATGCCTGGGTTGTCCGCCAGGACATCGCCCAGAATCCGCTGGATGCC
>CAYQCZ010000640.1:580-1219 GCA_964415955.1 uncultured Verrucomicrobiota bacterium
GCCGATGAAATCGGCGATCGAGGTGATCGACTGCTCGCGGGCGATCTGGATCAGCCGCGTCATCAACTCGCTTCCCAACCCCAGCTTCTGGCATGAGTCACTCACCAGGACGGCGAATTCCGCGTCCTGCGTGCCGCGCATCCTCGTCAGACGTGCAACGCCAGCGATGTAATCCACGTCGGTCGTTTTGCCCTTCCGAATGGCCAGCAGAACCATCTGACGGTCGAAATCCACGAAACAAATGCGCGCCAACCGCTCGTGGGCCACGCGCTCGCTGAGTTTCAGATAGCTGAAGTAACGCAGATACACTGTGCCTTCGGACAGTGTCTGGTGAAAGGCAACCATGGCGGGTTCGTCTTCCGGACGCACAGGCCGGATCAACACCGGGTCACCATTGCGAAGACGGGTCCGGGTGATGTAGCACATCGGATACGGCCGGATCGCCGGCCTAGGAAGGGCGGCTTCCGTCATGGACTGGTCATGGAGGACCATCCGGGCATCGACGGCGATGAGCTGGGTTTCGGAGGCAAGCAGGGGGTTGATGTCGATTTCCTTGATCCATGGCTGTTCCACGGCAAGGCGGCTGAAACGGACGAGCACCTGCTCCAGCCCGGCGATATCCACGGCCTTCCGGCCGCG
>CAYQCZ010000640.1:1229-2383 GCA_964415955.1 uncultured Verrucomicrobiota bacterium
GGAAAATGCGGGTGCGCTCCATCATGCGCCGTGCCAGCGTCGTGTTGAGCGGCGGCAGTCCAAGCGCACTGTCCTTGAACACCTCCACCAACTGGCCTCCCAGGCCGAACAACAGAACGGGGCCGAACTGCGCATCAATGCTGCTGCCCAGAATCAATTCGTAGCCGTCAAACCGGACCATCGGCTGGATGCTCACGCCCTGGAAATGCTCGGCACCAACCTTCTCCGTCACGGATTTCCTGATGGCGTCGAAGGCTTCCTGAACCTCCCCGGCGGAAGTCAGGTTCAGTTTCACGCCGCCAATGTCAGTCTTGTGGGTGATCGTGCGTGAATGCAGTTTCAACACCACCGGATAACCGATTTGAGCCGCGATGCGGGCGGCGTTCGCCGCCGTCATGGCCACTTCGGTGCGTGTCACGGGAATCTGGTAGGCGCGCAGAACGTGCTTCGATTCCATTTCGGTCAGCAACGTGCGACCCGACTTGCGCACTTGATCGATCATCCTGGCGATGCGATCGCGTTCGTTGCGGTTCTCCTCCGAGGCGGGTGTGTTGGACGGTGTCTGGTAAAGCGCCCGCAGGTTTTCGCTGTAGCGCCACATGTGATTGAAGACACGCGCGGCGCGATCAGGGTAGTTGTATGTCGGAATCCCGGCTTCGTTCAGGATGGTGCGCCCGGGCTCCACCTCATCGCCGCCCATCCAGCTCGACAGGACAGGCTTGCCGGATGGATGTCCCAGTCGTGCCAATTCCTGGGCGGTGCGCGCCGCGTCTGTCATCGCCTGGGGTGTGAGTATGACCAGAACGCCATCGGTTTCGGGATCGTTGATGGCGATTTCCGTGGCCTTGGAATACAGCTCCGGGCTCGCGTCCCCAATCACGTCGATGGGGTTGTTGTGGCTCCAGTGTGGCGGGAGAAACTGGTTCAAGGCCGCCATGCTCCCGGCGCTGAGTGGCGTCAACTGGCCTCCACCGCCAACCAGAACATCCGTTGCCAGAACGGCGGGACCGCCTGCATTCGTGACGATCGTCAGGTTCGGGCCTTGCGGGCGTGGTTGCTTGCCCAGCACCTCCGCCATGTCAAACAACTCCTCGATGCTTTCCACGCGCAGCACACCGCAGCGACGGAAGGCGGCATCCAGCACGGCATCGCTT
>CAYQCZ010000641.1:0-2366 GCA_964415955.1 uncultured Verrucomicrobiota bacterium
ATGACGGTCAGAAGCAAGATGCCTCGATGGTTTGCCGGTTACGGCATGCTGGGGGTTCTGTTGCTGCTGTGCGTGTTCTTCAGCGTGGTGACTCTCACCGAGCAGCATCCCACCGGGGCATCCGCCGCCGGACAGCTCGGGAAGCAGATGGTCTCGCAGTTCGCACCAGGTGGACGCGTGATGATCGCCGTGCGTTCCCTGCCGGAGGACGAGATCATGGCCGCTGCGCTGGAAGCTTCATTGAAGGATGCTGGCTTCGTGGTGGCTGTCGTGGTGAAAGGCGAACCGAAGGACGCGCGGGAAGCCCTGCAACGGCTGGCTGCTGAAGGTGTCAAACTGGATGCCATTGCCTGCACGCAGACCACGGGTGCATGGCTGGTGTTCTCGGATGTCAGACTGGATTTCCCTTCGCTGGGAGCACCGGTGGTTGTCGTTCCGCAAAGCTACAAGTGGCCCGATTTCCTGAAGCGCGGGAACCTGCTGAACATCGCCAATCAAATTGCCGTGATCGCGATTGTGGCGATTGGCATGACCATGGTGATCATCACGGGCGGCATTGATCTGTCCGTCGGGAGTTTGATCGCGTTCTCAGCCGTGCTGGCGTCGCTGATGATCCGGGACCTTGCAGGCGGTGTGGACGCAGGGGCGGCAGGGATGTTGATGGGCGGCGTGGCGGCGGTGCTGGCCTGCGGGGTGATGGGACTGCTCACAGGAGCGGCGGTGACGTTGTTCGGGATGCCGCCGTTCATCGTCACCCTCGCCGTGATGCTGGCCGCCAGCGGACTGGCGTATCTGCTGGCACAGGGACAGTCGGTGTATCAACTGCCGGAAACCTTCACCTGGCTTGGGCGGGATGCGGATTTCTTCAATCTGCCCAATGCGGTGGTGCTTATGCTGCTGCTTTATGCGGCGGCGCATGTGCTGATGACGCGCATGAAGCTGGGCCGCTGGCTTTACGCGGTGGGCGGCAACCGCGAGGCCGCGCGTTTTTCGGGTGTGCCGGTCCGTCGTGTGCTGCTGTTCGCCTATGCCATGAGCGGGTTGCTGGCGGGGCTTGGCGGCGTGGTGATGGCCTCCCAGCTCAAGAGCGGGTCGCCCACCTACGGACAGATGTATGAACTCTACGTGATCGCCGCCGTGGTGGTGGGCGGCGCGAGCCTGAGCGGCGGCAGGGGGACGATGTTCGGCACGCTGGTCGGCGCGTTCATCATCGCAGTCATCCAAAACGGGATGAATCTCAAGGGCGTGGAGCCTTACACGCAGAAGGTTGTGCTGGGTGTGGTCATCTACCTGGCCGTGCTGCTGGACCGCCTGCAACAGTCAGACTGGTCGTTCAAGGCGATGACGTCGCAGTGACGGGCCTTTTGGGCCGCATTCATTGCCAGGACGCGACGGCGGACGACGCCGCGGCTGCCGGCCATGTGATCCTTTACCGGAAACATCAGTGCAGGACTAAAAAGAGACTCGGCTAATCGTCCTGCATTCTTGAAACTGTTCCCGGCTTTGATGACCAGCCAGCACGCATGCAAGCACCCAGCACAGATTCCCTGATGCCGCGCGAGCGGGTTCACGACATTCTCCAATCAGCGCGCCCGCATTCGCTTGAAGCCATTTTCAGGCCCGCAAACGTGGCGCTCATCGGTGCCACGGAAACTCCAGGCACAGTCGGCCGCACGTTGATGGAGAACCTTCTCGAAGGAAGCGGCCTTCGTTCCGTTTTTCCGGTCAATCCAAGACGTGAAACCATCCTCGGACAAACGGCCTACAAGCGCATCAAGGATGTTCCAGCCCGGATTGATCTCGCCGTCGTGGTCACCCAGGCCGCCAGTGTCCCGGGCATCATATCCGAGTGCGTTGATTGCGGGGTCGAGGGCGCCATCATCATCTCGGCGGGGTTCAAGGAAACCGGCCCTTCGGGTGTGGAGCTCGAGCAGAAAGTCTTCGATGAGGCCAGGCGAGGTGGACTGCGCATCATTGGACCGAATTGTCTGGGGGTGATGATTCCCCAACTGAAGCTGAACGCCACTTTTGGCTCCCGGCTTTCCAAGCCCGGTTCCGTGGGATTCCTCAGCCAGAGTGGTGCGCTGTGCACCGCTGTGCTTGATTGGAGCATCCGGGAGAATGTCGGTTTCAGCGCCTTTGTGTCGCTGGGGTCGATGCTGGATGTCGGCTGGGGCGATTTGATCCAGTATCTGGGTGACGACCCGGCCACGCGGAGCATTGTCATCTACATGGAAACGGCGGGAGACGCCCGCTCATTCCTGTCCGCCGCGAGGGAGGTTTCCCTGACCAAGCCCATCATTGTCATCAAGGCCGGTCGAACCGCGGCTGCCGCGAAGGCTGCCGCGTCTCACACCGGTTCACTC